>DASXJV010000287.1:0-6605 GCA_036497205.1 Bradyrhizobium sp. | reverse complement strand
GCCGGGTAGCGCAGCGGCCCAGGTGACGGGCGCGCGCTCCTCGCCGGACAGCGTGAAGGCGATATCAGGCCGCGCCATCGCGAGGCGGCGCACCACCTCGCGGATCGCCTCGGCTTCGGTGCGGTCGGTCTTGAGAAATTTCAAGCGCGCCGGCGTCGCATAAAACAGATCGCTCACCTCGACGCGGGTGCCCTGTGAGAGCGCCGCCGGCATGATCGCCGATTTCTCGCCGCCTTCCACTGACAGCGACCAGGCATGCGGCTCGGTGGCGTGGCGCGTGGTGATGCCGAGCTTGGCCACTGCGCCGATCGAAGGCAGCGCCTCGCCGCGAAATCCCAGTGTGCGGATGCGCAGCAGATCCTCGTCGTCGAGCTTCGAGGTGGCATGGCGATCCACCGCGAGCGCGAGATCGCCGCAGGCCATGCCGTCGCCATCGTCGGTAATGCCGATCCGCCGCCGGCCTCCGCCATCGGTGAAAATGTCGATCCGGCTGGCCCCGGCGTCGATGGCGTTTTCCACCAATTCCTTGACCACGCTCGCGGGACGCTCGACCACTTCGCCGGCAGCGATGCGGTTGACGACCTGTTCGGGAAGTTGGCGGACGGGCATGCGCGTTGTGCGATTCGCGGAATGGAAGGAGCAATCTAGGAGCTTTTTCGATCCAGCGGGAGGGCAAGGGCGGCCTGACCGCAAGAGGTTTCTTAACGGCTCCCCGTTGTTTGCGTCGAGAGAGGCACCTGCACCGCGTCCAAAACCGCTGATTCACCTCAATCGTCAACTCAGGCCAAGCCGCGCCGGGGCAGCTCGTGGTCCCGGTTGCCGTCGCATGCGCGCCCATGACGGGAACATTGTGACCCGTGCCGGCCGGGTATATCGTTTAGAAAAGCTATAAAAAATTCGGGAGGATAACTTTATGTGCCAGTTGTTCGCTCACCAACCCCAACGCGACTATGAATCACAGACCCGATCGTTGCGCATCGACGGACATTGTACGTCCATTCGGCTGGAGATGGCGTTCTGGGATACGCTTGAAGAAATCGCGAGCCGTTGGCGCGAACCGAGCTTAGTTCGTCGCGAACCAGCGGTGGTAGTAGCGGGCTGTTTTATGGTGCGAACGTTGCCGCGCGCAGATCAGGCCTCAGTCGTCGAATCCGCCCGAACCGCGCTTCGCTTTGACATCGCTGCGGCGCTTCTTGCCTTCGAGCCGGCGCTGTTTCGATCCCAGCGTTGGCCTGGTCGGCCGCCGCGGGGTCGGCCGCGTCATCGCCTCGCGCAGCAGTTCGAGCAGGCGATCGATCGCATCGGCGCGGTTGCGCTCCTGGGTGCGGAAACGCTGCGCATGGATCACGATCACGCCGTCCTTGGTCATGCGCTGGCCGGCGAGCCGGTTGAGCCGCGCCTCGGCATCTGCTGGTAGCGTTATCTGGCGGGTATCGAAACGCAATTGCGCGGCGGTCGAGAGCTTGTTGACGTTCTGCCCGCCCGGCCCGGAGGCGCGAACAAAGCCGATCTCGATATCATTTTCGTCGATCGTGAGGTCGCGAGAAATCCGCAGCATGGCGTCACCGGAGGCCCGACATTCCCCAATGGAGTCAGGCGGGACCACAGTACCGGGTTTGCCGACCGTTTGTCTTCCTGCGGATGCCGTCAGTTCGCCGTCGGTGGTACCGCCGTCGCCGGCTGGGCAGCGGCTTGCGGGGCGCGGCCGACGATCACGGTAAGAAGGCCTTGTCCCCATAACCGCCGGGCGGCCTTTTTGGCGTCGTCCAGCGTCACGGCGTCCACGATGGCGTTGCGCTTTTCGATGTAGTCGATGGGAAGTTTATCGAGCTGGTATTGCAGCAGCGCCGACGCCAGCTTCGATGAGGTGTCCAGCGCCAGCATTTGCGAGCCCTTGAGATAGGATTTGGCCTCATCCAGCTCCTGCTGGGTCGGACCATCCTCAGCCATGCGGCGGACTTCCCTGGTGATGGCATCGACGGTCTCGCCGGCGCGGTCGGCGCGGGTTCCGGTATTTCCGGCGAACACCGCGGAGTGATCCATCCACAGCAGCGATTCATTGACCGAATAGGCGAGACCGCGCTTCTCGCGGACTTCGTGGTAGAGCCGCGACGACAACCCTCCGCCGCCGAGAATGTGGTTGACGACATAGCCGGCCATGAAATTCGGGTCGTTCCGCTTGATACCTGGGCCACCGAACGTCACCACGGTCTGCGGCACGTCGAGCGCAATGAACGCGCGCTGCGGCGGCTTGGCGGCTTCGATGTCGGCCACGGGCGTCAAGCTGGCTTTAGCCGGCAATCCGCCGAACGTCTGGTCGAGCAATTTGCCGAGCGTGGCCGGGTCGACATCGCCGACCACGGCAATCCTCAGCGTGTCCCTGGCCAGCACGCGACGGACGTAGTCCTTCATATCGGCGACATCGATTCTGGGAACGCTTTCCAGGGTGCCGCTGGACTGCCGGCCATAGGGATGGTCGCCAAAGGCGACTTCCAGGAACTTGCGGCTGGCAAGTGAGGTCGGATTGGAAGTGTCGCGCCGCAGACCGGACATGACCTGCGCGCGAACGCGTTCGACATCGGCGCTATCGAAATGCGGCGACGTCAGCGACATCCGGAGCAGGTCGAAGGCTTCGTCCTTGTTCTCCTTGAGCATACGCAGCGAGCCGCGGAAATAATCCCGCGTCGAACTGAAGCTCAACTCGATGGCGCGGCGGTCGAGCCGTTCGTGGAATGTCTTGGAATCCAGATCGCCCGAGCCTTCATCGAGCAGATTGGCAACCATGTTGCCGAGGCCGGCCTTGTCGGCCGGGTCCTGTGTCGCGCCGCCGCCGAAGGCATATTCCATTGCGATCAGCGGTACGGTGGCGTCCTGCACGAACCAGACTTCGATGCCTCCAGGCGAAACCAGATGCTGGATCTTGGCCGCGGCGTGCGATGGCGTTGAGGCCAGCGGCGCCATCGTCAAGCAGGCAGCAAGGACGAATGCAATGCGACGCGCCCAGGTCCGGGAATAGGTCACGAGCGCTTCTCCTCGCGCTTCGGCGCGGCATCCTTGATCAGGTAGCCCGTCACCGAACGCTTCTTGTCGAGCCATTTCTGCGCGACGTCGCGGACCTGTTCGGCGGTGACGGCGCGAATGCGATCCGGCCAGCTTCTGATGTCGTCGATGCTCAAACCGGTGGTGAGCGCGCCGCCATACCAGCGCGCCAGCGTCGCCTGATTGTCCTGGGCGTAGATCGCCTCGGCGATCAACTGGGTCTTGACGCGCTCGAGATCCTCGGCTCGGACCGCGTTTTCTCCGACATCTGATATCACGCCGTCGATCACCTGCTCGATTTGCGAAAACTCCACGCCGGGTTTCGGCGAAACCGAGATCATGAACTGCGTCGCGTCGAGCGAGGTGCCCTGATATCCGGCGCTGGCGCTGACCGCGAGCGGCCGGTCGACCACCAGCGCGCGATAGAGATAGGAGTTGCTGCCGCTGCCCATCAGTTGCGCCAGCACGTCGAGCGCAGGGCTTTCCCCGGCGGCGGCGGTGGCGGCGGACGGAACCAGATAATAGCGCTTCACGCTGGTTTGTTCGACGCGGGGATCGGACAGCGTCACGGTGCGCGGCGCTGCCGGCGCCGGTTCCTGCGGGCGAATCCGTTTCGCGGGTATAGCGGGCTGCGGCGGGACTTCGCCGAACGTCCGCTCCACGATCGGGCGGACATCCTTGGCGTCGACGTCGCCGGCGATCACCAGCGTCGCATTGTTCGGCGCATAAAAACGCTTGTAGAACGCCAGCGCATCTTCGCGGTCGAGCTTCTCGATTTCCTGGCGCCAGCCGATCACGGGGCGGCCATAGGGATGATTGAGATACAGCGCCGCCATGATCTGCTCGGTCAGCCGGGCTTCCGGGTTGTTGGCGACCCGCATGTTGAATTCCTCAAGCACGACGTCGCGCTCCGGCAGCACATTTTCGTCCTTGAGGATCAGGCCGGTCATGCGATCGGCCTCGAACTCCATCATCTTAGCCAACTGCTCGCGCGGCACGCGCTGGAAGTAGCCGGTATAGTCGGTCGACGTAAATGCGTTCTCATTGCCGCCGATCCGAACCACGGTCTGGGAAAATTCACCGACTGGATGCTTGCTCGTGCCCTTGAACATCAGGTGCTCGAGAAAGTGCGCGAGGCCCGATTTGCCGGGCGTCTCGTCGGCGGATCCGACCTTGTACCAGATCATCTGCGTGACGACCGGGGTGCGGTGATCCGGGATCACCACAACCTGAAGGCCGTTGCCGAGCGTAAACGTGGCGGGAGGCTCTGATGTCACCGTGGTCTGGGCAAGAGCGCCGCTGGTGGAGACGGCGAACGCCGAGAGCAGCGCAACAAAGAGTGAGGCAGCAAAGCGGTGTAAGGACATCATGACCTGTCTGGAAGCTGGAACAGAAGGGCTAAAGCCGCGGCACTGTACACCGCGCGGCTGCCGGTGAGCGTCACGAAGCCGAGAGACTGAGCCAGCTATTCGCCATACTTGCCGGCGGCTGGGTTGTATTCCTTGTTCAGGGATTCCTTTGGTCCGGTGCCATAGGCAAAATTCGGCGACGGCGTCTGGTATCCGCTCGGTGGCTGCGTGAGCGATTCCCGCGTCGGCTCACCCTTGAACGGTGCAGTCTCGGTTTTACTGCCGCCGAAAAGGCCGCTGAAGCTGCCGTTATAACCGAGCTGCGACGGGCTGAGAATCGAGTTGGCACCCGGATTGCCGCCGGGCTGAACCACCGAATCGCTGCCGGCGGTCGATGATGCTTTCGGGCCGCGCACGTTGAGTTCGCCAGGGGTCAGGATCCGGCTGGCTTCCCGGGGATCCTTGTTTTCTTTCTTTCGGGCGGCGATCGCCGCCTTGCGGCGCGCTTCGTCGGGATCTTTGGGCCAATTCGGAGCCTTCACCTCATCCGACGCATTAGCCGGCGGCGGCAGATCGAGCTTGGGAGGCACCACCAGCGGCGACCGCTCGCGATACTCGATACCGCGGTTCTCCATATTGGTGCCGCCGATTCCGGCCATGATACCCTCGATGATCTTTTCCTCGAAGGTCTTGTCGTCCTCATCATCGTCCTGGGCGCGCGCGGCTCCGGCCGTCATCACGAGGCCGATGCCCAGGGCAACGACGGCGAGCCGCAGCGCGCGCGTCGGCGCCCTCGGCGAGTTCTGCACGATCCAACCGGCGGCTTCGGTCCTGCGCATTGCGCTCTTCCTCAAAATTTTCCGCGGGGCGCGCGCCGATTTACGGCGCAATTCCGCTCCGCCAAGCAACGTTCAGCTTTGGGGGGTCGTATCAGCCGGGATCAGGGCGCTTTTGCGGCGGGTACCCCCAGGAAGGAGTCATACAGCAGGGCCGCTACCCCGGCAACAATCGCCACGTCGGCAAGGTTAAACACGTACCAATTGAAGGTATTTCCCCCGATCTGGACGTGGAACAGGGCGAAATCCACTACCGCGCCATAGGCGAAGCGGTCGATGGCGTTGCCGATGGCGCCGCCGATGATCAGGCCGAGCGCGATGGTCGCGATCAGCGTGCGCGACCGTGCCATCCAGATGGCCAGCACAATCACCGCCACGGCCTTGATTAGCATCAGGATGATCTGGGCGAGCTGGCTGTCGTTCTGAAACCAGCCGAAGCTGATGCCGACATTCCATGCCAGCACCAGGTCGAAGAACGGCGTCACCTTCACCGCGCCGCGGTGGGCAAGGTCGAACACGAACAGGAGCCAGAGTTTCGATGCCTGATCGAGCGCCAGCACGGCGAAGGCGGCGATGACACCGGGGCGGAGGTGAGAAGTCAAATCGTTACTCCCAGCGCCTTCCATTCGCGTAGCGCCTTCGCGTCGCGCGGCGACACGTCGGGATATTCGGGGTCCTCGCCGACGGTCGGCAGGATTTTCCACGACCTCGCGCATTTGATGCCCAGGGCCTTTTCGACGACGACGGCAACACCGGGCACATCGTTCAGCCGGAATGCACCGGCCGGGGCGTCCTCATTGGTCACCATGGCGTTGGAGGTGATGCAGACTTCCGCCAGATCGATATCGAACAGCGTGTCGAAAATCTTCTTGTCCGAAACGTAAACCAGCGGCGAGGCTTCCAGCGACGATCCAATCCGCTTGGCCGCGCGCTCGACCTCCAGCGCACCGGTCACGACGCGACGGACATTGCGGATGGTCTCCCACTTCGCAGCCAGCGCATCGTCGCGGAGTGTTTCAAGTCCGTCGGGAAATAGCGTGAGATGCACCGATGGCTCGGCTCCCGGTTTGTAGAGCCGCCACGCTTCTTCGCAGGTAAAGCTCAGCACCGGCGCGAACCATCTCAGGATGGCATCGCAAATGATATCGATGGTGGTGAGGGCCGCCTTGCGCGCCAGCGACGACGGCGGGTCGCAATACAGCGTATCCTTGCGGATATCGAAATAGAACGCCGACAGTTCGGTGTTCATGAACGCCGACAGGCTGGCGACCACGGTCTTGTAATCGAATTCGGCGTAAGCCTTGCGCACGATTGCCGCCTGCTCGGCGAGCTGGTGCAGCATCAACCGCTCCAGCTCGGGCATCTCGGCGTGAGCGACCGC
>DASXJV010000286.1:0-12375 GCA_036497205.1 Bradyrhizobium sp. | reverse complement strand
GCCCGTGAGAATCGTCGGCGCCGCCGCCGGCAAAATTACGGTGAAGGCGCGCCTGACGGTGCCGACCTCGAGCGTGCGCGCGACGTTGATCCATTCCTTACGCACGGCGGCGACGCCGAACGCGGTATTCAGCAGCATCGGCCACACCGAGCAAATGAAGATCACGAAGATCGCGGATAGCCCGGAGTCCTTGATGGTGTAGAGCGCCAGTGGCATCCAGGCGAGCGGCGAGATCGGCTTCAGAATCTGGATGAACGGGTCGAGCGCCCTGTTGATCAGCGGCGACATCCCGATCAGGAAGCCGAGCGGGATTGCGACGAGCACCGCGAGAAAGTAGCCGAGCCCGACGCGAGCGATCGAATAGCCGAGCTGGATGCCGAGGCCCTTGTCGTTCGGCCCGTTATCGTAGAACGGCCGCTTGAGGTGCTCCCACAATTTCGCGCCGACATCGAGCGGCCCCGGCATCGCCGATTTTCCTTGCGTTGCCGTCAAGCCCATCAGCTTCGCGTATTCCGGGGTCATGCTGGCGACCGCGCCGGTGCTGCGCGTGGCAATATGCCAGATGGCCACGAAGGCAAGGAACAGCGCGATCGACACGATCGCCGCGCGAAAGCGGAGGGAGGAAGTCATGGGGTATGGCCCCTCAGCGAGTCGTCCCGGCAAACACCGGGATCCATGACCCCCGGTGCTGCATTTTGCTGCAGGCAGCCGGCCCAACGCTGAAACGCGAATCCGCGCCAACGCGATGAGCGCAATTTGCGCTCACGCTGGGCTCCTGGATTTCGCCGGGACGACAGGTGCAAATGTATTCGCGCCACGGTCACGACGCCTTCCTGATCTTGAAGCTGTTGAGATAGTCCTCGGGCTTGGCGGGATCGAAGGTCTTTCCCATCACCACGAAGCTCTTGCTCGTGGTCGTAGGCGGCGTCAGCCCGGCCTCTGCCATCAGTTTGGTGGCATCGGTGGCGAGATAGACCTGCGCGGCGATCCCCGCATAATCGATGTCGCCCTTGATCTGACCCCAGCGCTTCATCTGCGTCATAATCCAGATCGCAAACGACTGCCACGGGAACGGATCGAAATCGAGGCGGTTCGGCTGGGTGACGACATTGCCCAATCCGTCCGCGAAAGTGCCGGTAAGAATCTGCTCCAGCACGATTTGCGGCTGGTTCAGGTAATTCGCTGGCGCGATCGCTTCCGCAATCTGCTTGCGGTTCTCGGCCTTGTGCGCGAAGGCGGTGGCCTCGATGATCGATTTGAGCAGCGCGGCATAGGTATTCGGCATCGTCGAGACGAATTCCTTCGAGGCGGCGAAGGCGCAGCACGGATGCCCCTCCCAGATATCCTTGGTCAGAAGGTGGATGAAGCCGACGCCGTCATAGACCGCGCGCTGGTTCATCGGATCGGGACCCAGGAACCCGTCGATGTTGTCGGCGCGCAGATTGGCGACCATCTCAGGCGGCGGCACCGCGCGGATTTGCACGTCGACATCCGGGTCGAGGCCGTGCTCCGCGAGATAGTAACGCAGCAGGTAATTGTGCATCGAATAGTCGAATGGGACTGCGAATTTGAAGCCCTTCCAATCCTTCGGATCGCGCTTGTCCTTGTGCTTGACCGCGAGCGTGATCGCCTGGCCGTTGATGTTCTCGACAGCCGGCATGGTGTAGGGCAGCGGATTGGAGCCGGTGCCCATGGTGATGGCGAGCGGCATCGGCGACAGCATATGGGCCGCGTCGTATTCTTTGTTGATGGTCTTGTCGCGGATGACAGCCCAGCCCGCGGTCTTGATGACTTCGACATTCAACCCGTTCTTGGCATAAAAGCCCATCGGCGCGGCCATGATGATCGGCGTCGCGCAGGTGATCGGGATGAAGCCGACCTTGAGGTCTTTCTTCTCCAGCGGCCCGCCTTCCGCGAAGGCTTCGGTCGCGGTCTTCAGGGGGAAGAATTGCGACAGTGCCGCGACGGCTGTCGCTGCCCCCACCGATTTCAGGAACGTGCGGCGCGCGGCATCCTGCGGAAACATCGCGCGCATAACGGCGGAGGCGACCACGCCCTCGTAACGCGTTTGCTCGCTCTCGATCGAAGCCCGGATCTGCAGTTGAGCAGCGGCCTCATGCTCGGCCTCGCTGACATGCTGGCCGCAGCTGCAGCCAGAAGAGCGAAGGCCGCGGTCGGGATCGAACGGATTGTCAAATGTGGACATCAATTGCTCCTTGTCGGCGCCGTGTCGGCGCCTTCAAAAGTGCAATCGCTGTGCCATGACTGATCACGTTGACAGAATGTCGCAACCGTTTGTTGCGGCTGCGACTAGATCACGCCAAAGCTGCTGCTCCCCCCGCGGGGAAGCCAACTTGTCCAAAATCCCTGGTGCGTATCGGCGAATGTACATAGGGGCCGTACAAAGCGGCAGGACTGCCAAACTTTTAGGCACCACGCGACCTGCGCCGGCCGAACTCGGATTTGCCCCGAGCTCGGCAATATCAATGTCCAAGTCGGCAACGGCCGACTTGGATGGCATCAATGTCCCAGGTCGGCAACAGCCGACTTGGATGGGGCCGATCGCCTAACGCGCCCTACTTGAGCGCGGCCTCGACCTTGGCGATGCCGGCAAGAATACAGGCTTCGTCCTTTTCGCCACCGGGAGCCCCTGACGCACCAGCAGCACCGATAATTTCGTTTCCGGCCTTGATCGGAACGCCGCCGCCTACCGCAACCGTATTCGGAATCTGGCGCAGGTAAGCGCTCGCCGGATCCGAGGTGAGCTTCATGAACTCAAGGGAAGTCTGACCGCGGGTACGCGCGGTGTAGGCCTTCAGGCGGCTGAACTCCATGGTGTGGGGATTGGTGCCGTCGCCACGAACCGAGGCTGCGACATTGCCAGCCTTATCCACGACCGTAACCGAAACCTTGTAACCATCCTTTGTGCACTGATCGATCGTGCCCTGCATGATGGCGAGCGCCATCGCCATCGACACATTCTTTTCGACTTGAGGCGCCTGAGCACAGGCGGATTCGGCCACGAGAACTGACGCAGAAGCGAGTATCGCAAGACTGACAAGACGCATGTTTTAGCCTCCCTGGATTTTCAAGTTCGTGTCTTGTTGAACCCTCTCTCGCGCAAATTAATCCCGAGTGATCGGAGAAAATTTGCGGCCTGAATTGCTGCAGCAGCAAAGACTTCCAAGGAATTTGCTAACGGCGCTCAACGAAACCTGCTTCAAGCCGGTCGAGTTCCTTGGCCAGGTCGCCCTCGACGCCAGCGACATCCATGTTGATGACCCTGTAGCCGCGCTGCTCCAGCCACGCCTGCCGCCCGGCGCGGTCTTTTGCGATGACCTCAGACTCATCGGGATTGATCAGTTCGATCGCCACGCGGTGCACGAATGAGACGAAGTCCGGAATGTGCCGGCCGACCGGCGTCTGGCGTTTGAACTGCCCGGCGAAACGGCGGTCGGTGGTCAACGCCTGCCACAGGATGCGTTCCGCGTCGGTCGGATTTCGCCGCAGCAACCGCGCGAGCCCGCGCACCGTACCGCTTTCCGACGGCAACGCGCCCTGCCCGTGCTCGGCGAGCAGCGCGCGCAGCCTTGTCGCCTGTTCGCCGTCGAGCACACCGCCCTTGGCCGGCCCCTTGCGGCCTTCGGCGATCGCCATGACAACGCCGTGCAGCGTGTGCATGTCCTGCTTGGTGGGCTCCATGCGGGCAAAAATGTTGCGCAGATTGACCAACATGGTCTCGCGTTTCTCCACCGGACGCAGGAATTCGACTTTGTCGAGTTCGCGCACCAGATTGTCGAAGAACGCCTGCATCTGATACTGCGAGGCGCGCTCGGAGCGTTCGGGCATCGCGAACGGCAATTCGCCCTCGGTCGAAAGCTTGAACCATTCATAGCCGATCAGCAGCACCGCCTGGGCCAGGTTGAGCGAAGCGAAACCGGGATTGACCGGAAAGGTGACGATGCGGTTCGCGCGCGCGACCTCCTCGTTCTGCAGGCCATAACGCTCGCGCCCGAACAATATGCCGACCTTGCCGCCGCCGGTGGTCTCGGCTGCGATTTCGCGCGCGGCGGCTTCCGGCGCCACCACCGGCTTGGCCTGATCGTGCGCGCGGGCGGTGGTGGCGAACAATAGCGTGCAGTCGGCAACCGCCTGCTCGACCGTGTCGAACAGCTCCACGTGGTCCAGAATATGATCGGCGCCGGAGGCGGCGCGCCGGGCGTGAACGTTGGGCCAGCCATCGCGCGGATTGACGATTCTGAGCCGCGTCAGCCCGAAATTGCCCATCGCGCGCGCGGCCATGCCGATGTTCTCGCCGAGCTGCGGCTCGACCAGAATCACAACGGGGCCGGCGAGCGTGATGCCTGATTTGGTCTTGTCGGTGCCCGAACCGGACATCTCATTTCACTTTCTGATTCAATGTCTGAAGATTTTGAATCAAGCTCCGAAGAACCCGATTCAATGCTTTACTGGCGACCCTATTCGATCGCCTGTCCGGCAGCATTTCTCAAGCAATATAACCGGCTTAGCGACGTCTTCTGGAGTTTCGGTTGCAACCTAAGCGGCCCCCCGCTTGCGCGCATTGCGGCTTTGGACACGGTATCAATCACAACCAAAGCGAACCTGAAAGCCGGTTCAACGGCTCGGGACAAGCGGGGAAGCTTCATGCGCCGCAGATGGTCGTTGGCGATTGCCGGATTGATTGTCATTTTGGCCAGCGGATTACTCGCCCATCTGACGCAAACCTCCGGCGGCATCCGGATGTGCACTTTAAGGGCGCCAAGGGCAACACCCTGAGCGCCCTGCTCTACATCCCGCCGAATGCAACGACGCAGACGCCCGCCCCCGGCGTCCTCGGGGTTCACGGCTACATCAATTCACGGGAGACGCAGGATGGCTTTGCCATCGAATTTGCCCGCCGCGGTTATAACGCCTTGGCTTTCGCCAGCGCGTTTGCAGTGCTATAGCGCGGATACATCACCCCATCCATTCCGAAACGCGCTATTCCAAAAAGGCCCCTATCTCCATGGCAAAAATCAAGGTGACAAACCCGGTCGTCGAACTCGATGGCGACGAGATGACCCGGATCATCTGGCAATACATCAAGGACAAGCTGATCAACCCGTTCCTCGATATCAACCTGATGTATTTCGACTTGGGGATGGAATACCGCGACAAGACCAACGATCAGGTTACCATCGACGCCGCCAACGCCATCAAGAAGGTCGGTGTCGGCGTCAAATGCGCCACCATCACGCCGGACGAAGCCCGGGTAAAGGAATTCGGCCTCAAGGAAATGTGGAAATCGCCGAACGGCACCATCCGCAATATCCTCGGCGGCGTGGTTTTCCGCGAACCGATCATCTGCAAGAACGTGCCGCGGCTGGTGCCGGGCTGGACCAAGCCGATCATCATCGGCCGTCACGCCTTCGGCGATCAGTATCGCGCCACCGACTTCAAATTTCCGGGCAAGGGCACGCTGACGATAAAATTCGTGGGCGATGACGGCAAGGTGATCGAGCGGGAAGTCTACAAATCCCCGAGCGCCGGCGTGGCGCTGGCGATGTACAATCTCGACGATTCAATCGCCGATTTCGCCCGCGCCTCGTTCAACCAGGGCCTGTCGAAGGGTTATTCGGTCTATCTCTCGACCAAGAACACCATCCTCAAGACCTATGACGGGCGGTTCAAGGACATCTTCCAGGAGGTTTTCGACAAGGAGTTCAAGGCCAAATTCGACGAGAAGAAGATTACCTACGAACATCGCCTCATCGACGACATGGTCGCCGCTGCCATGAAATGGTCGGGTGGTTACGTCTGGGCCTGCAAGAACTATGACGGCGACGTGCAGTCCGACACCATCGCGCAAGGCTACGGCTCGCTCGGCCTGATGACCTCGGTGCTGATGACCCCGGACGGCAACACGGTCGAAGCCGAGGCCGCCCACGGCACGGTGACGCGGCATTACCGCGAGTATCAGAAGGGTAAGGAGACCTCGACCAATTCGATCGCCTCGATCTTCGCCTGGACCCGCGGCCTTTCGCATCGCGCCAAGCTCGACAACAACGAAGCGCTGGGCAAGTTCGCGCTCACGCTGGAGAAGGTTTGCGTCGATACCGTTGAAGCCGGCTTCATGACCAAGGATCTTGCTCTGCTGGTCGGCGCCGACCAGCGCTGGCTGTCCACCACCGGCTTCCTAGATAAAGTCGCGGAGAACCTGACCAAGGCGATGGCGGCCTAGCCGGATCTGCCCATCCCTGGCAATCGACGGGAGAATGCGGGCATGACGCTCTCAGGGAAAGCCGCACTCGTGCCTTTGCTGTTCTCGGGATCAGTGCTGGGCGTTTCCGCCGCCCAGACGCCCCTTCCCCAGGCCCTGGCCGCACCGGGCGAGAGTATCGTGCTCACCGTGCATGCCGAGGGCTCGCAGGTCTACGAATGCAAGGCGGGCAACGACGGCAAGCTGGCCTGGGCTTTCCGGGAGCCGATCGCGACGCTGATTGCGGACGACAAGATTGTCGGCCGCCATTATGCCGGCCCGACCTGGGAGCTGAACGACGGCAGCGCGGTAGCCGGCAAGGTTGCCGCCAGCGCGCCCGGCGCGACGGCAAAGGACATCGCCTGGCTCAAGCTTGACGTGGTTTCCCGGCGCGGCAGCGGCATGCTTTCGAACGTCACGACGGTACAGCGCATCAATACAGTCGGCGGCAAGCTCGACGACGCGTGCGACAGGCCGGGTGACAGCCGTAGCATGCCCTACACCGCGGATTACGTCTTCCTGCGCAAGGGTTGAGGTTTGCCATGCTCTTCATGGTGATCGAGCGTTTCAAGGATCAGGACCCGATCCCGGTCTACAAGCGCGTGCGCGAGTCCGGAATAAAATTTCCCGAAGGGCTGAGCTATGTCGGGAGCTGGATCGAGGTCAACTTTGACCGCTGCTTTCAGCTGATGGAATGCGACGATCTGCGGCTGCTTCAGGAGTGGGTTGTGAACTGTCAGGGCCTCGGCATGACATTCGAGATCGTCCCGGTAGTGCCGAGCAAGGAGACGCGGGAAGTCGTCGCGCCTTTTCTGGATTCGAAGTAGCTGTTCAGGCGCCAGCCATCGCCCTCTCGATAGCCGAGAGCGCGGCGCCCGCTTTGGCGCCATCGGGGCCGCCGGCCTGCGCCATGTCGGGCCGGCCGCCGCCGCCCTTGCCCCCGAGGGCTTCGGAGGCGACGCGCACCAGATCGACCGCGTTGTAGCGGGAGGTGAGATCGCTGGTGACACCGACGACTATTCCGGCCTTGCCATCCCCGGTAACGCCGACGATGGCGACGACGCCGGAGCCGAGCTGTTTCTTGCCGTCATCCGCGAGGCTCTTGAGATCCTTCATTTCGATGTTTTCGACGGAGCGTGTCATCAGCTTGACGTTCCCGATCTCGCGAACGCCCGTGGCATTCGCGGCTGATCCGTTGGAAACAGAGCCGCCGCCCATCGCCAGCTTCCTGCGCGCATCCGATAGATCGCGCTCCAGCTTTTTGCGCTCTTCCATCAGGGACGCGATGCGGGCCGGCATGTCGTCGAGCGTGGTGCGCAGCTCCGCTGCCGCGGTCTTGGCGAGCGCAATGGTGTCGTTGGCATGCTGCCGGGCATGGCGCCCGGTCAGCGCCTCGATGCGGCGAACGCCTGAGGCAACCGCACTTTCGCCGGTCACCGAGATCAGGCCTATATCGCCGGTGCGACGCACATGGGTGCCGCCGCACAGCTCCACGGACCAGCCGAGCGCGTTGCTGCCTTGCTCGCGCGCGCCTTTGCCCATCGAGACCACGCGCACCTCGTCGCCGTATTTTTCGCCAAACAGCGCACGGGCACCCGCTTCGCGGGCGTCATCCACCGCCATCAGCCGCGTGGTGACCTCGTCATTCTCCAGCACCACGTCGTTGGCGATATCCTCGATGCGAACCAACTCGTCGTGCGTGATCGGCTTGGGGTGCACGAAGTCGAAGCGCAGCCGGTCAGGCGCCACCAGCGAGCCGCGCTGCGCGATATGGTCGCCGAGCACCTGCCGCAATGCTTCATGCAGCAGATGCGTCGCGGAGTGATTGGCGCGGATCGACGTGCGTCTTGCATGATCGACTTCGAGCAGCAGCGCCGTTCCCGGCTTCAGTGTGCCCTGCTCCACCGTGCCCACATGCACGAACAGGTCGCCGGCCTTCTTCTGGGTATCGGTGACGCGAAACCGCACGCCTTCGCCGGTCAGCAAACCGGTATCGCCGATCTGGCCGCCGGACTCGGCATAAAACGGCGTCTGGTTCAGGACGATGGCGCCAGAGTCGCCGGCCTTGAGGCTTTCGACATCCTTGCCATCCTTCACCAGTGCGGCCACGACACCTTCGGCGGTCTCGGTCTCATAGCCCAGGAAGTCGGTGGCGCCGAATTTCTCGCGCAACGGAAACCACACATTCTCGCTGGCGGCATCGCCGGAGCCTGCCCATGCCGCGCGCGCCTTGGCGCGCTGGCGGTCCATCGCGTCGGTGAAGGACGCGATATCGACCGATATGCCGCGGTTGCGCAGCGCATCCTGGGTAAGGTCGAGCGGAAAGCCATAGGTGTCGTACAGCGTAAACGCCGTGTCGCCGTCGAACATGTCGCCCTTTTTCAGCGAACTGCTTTTCTCATCGAGGATCGACAGTCCGCGTTCCAGCGTGTTGCGAAACCGTGTCTCTTCCAGCCGCAGCGTTTCCTCGATCAGATTTTCGGCGCGCACCAGTTCGGGATAGGCCTGGCCCATTTCGCGCACCAATGCCCAGACCAGGCGATGCATCAGCGGGTCTTTGGCGCCGAGCAATTGCGCATGGCGCATCGCGCGGCGCATGATCCGGCGCAGCACGTAGCCGCGGCCTTCGTTCGACGGCAGCACGCCGTCGGCGATCAGGAATGACGTCGCCCGCAGATGATCGGCAATGACGCGCAATGAGGCTTTCTGAGCGCCATGCGGATCGGCGCCGGTCAGCTCGGAGATGGCGCGGATCAGCGCGACGAACAGATCGATCTCGTAATTGTCGTGCTTGCCCTGCAAAACGGCGGCGACGCGCTCCAGACCTGCGCCGGTATCGATCGATGGTTTCGGCAGCGGATTGCGGACGCCCGGTTCGAGCTGTTCGAACTGCATGAACACGAGATTCCAGATCTCGATAAAACGGTCGCCATCCTGCTCGGGTGAACCCGGAGGCCCGCCCCAGATCTTGTCGCCGTGATCGTAGAAAATTTCCGAACAAGGGCCGCAGGGGCCGGTGTCGCCCATCTGCCAGAAATTGTCGGAGCCGGCGATGCGGATGATGCGGGACTCGGGCAATCCCGCGATCTTCTTCCAGAGATCGAACGCCTCGTCGTCATCGACATAGACGGTCGCCGTCAGCTTGTCTTTCGACAGGCCGAACTCCTTGGTGACCAGCTTCCACGCCAGCTCGATGGCGCGATCCTTGAAATAATCGCCGAACGAGAAATTGCCCAGCATCTCGAAAAACGTGTGATGGCGCGCGGTGTAGCCGACATTATCGAGATCGTTGTGCTTGCCGCCGGCGCGCACGCATTTCTGCGAGGTGACGGCGCGCTGATAGGTGCGCTTCTCGACGCCAGTAAAGACGTTCTTGAATTGCACCATGCCGGCATTGGTGAACATCAGCGTCGGGTCGTTGCGCGGCACCAGCGGCGACGACGGCACGATCTCATGGCCGTTATCGGCAAAGAACTTCAGAAAGGTCGACCTGATTTCGTTAACGCCGCTCATTTTGGTCCAATCGCAAAACCATCAGGGATTCGCCGCAAAACGGGCTTTTGTTCCCGCGCACCGCTTTTAGACAAGGGGGATGGCGGTGTCCAGAAAGTGTGCAGCGGATCAGGGGCTTGCCGCACCAGCACCAGTGCCGTTGATAGTTTCTCGCAGCTGCGTTGACAGCCTTGGCGCGGCCGTGTTTTTCTCCTATCTATAGGAGATAGTCACGTCGGGAGAGATCGGCTTAAACGCCGGCGCCGAAGGAGCAACCGCCCCGGAAACTCTCAGGCAAACGGACCGCGTGACTTGCTAGCATCTGGAAAGAGACGCCGCCGGGCTTGCGCCCGGAAGTGTCCGCCGACGGGATAATACTCTCAGGCACAGCGACAGATGGGGCTTCGATGGGTTTTCGAGGAATTATCCTCGGAACCGCGAGGGCCCTGTGATGCTTGCGCGCGACGACCGATCTTCCCTGCAATTCCCACTGAAACGCACCCCTTTGCACGCGCTGCATATCGCCAGCAGCGGCAAGATGGTGCCGTTTGCGGGCTATGACATGCCGGTGCAATACGCCGCTGGCGTGCTCAGGGAACACCTCCATACCCGCACTAATGCCGGCCTGTTCGACGTGTCACATATGGGCCAGATCGCGCTTCATGCGAAATCCGGCAAGGTCGAGGATGCCGCCTTGGCGCTGGAGCGGCTGGTGCCGCAGGACATCCTTGGCGTCCCGGCAGGCCGGCAACGCTACGCGCAGTTCACCAACGGCGCCGGGGGCATTCTCGACGACCTGATGGTGGCGAATTTCGGCAGCCATCTGTTTCTGGTGGTCAATGCCGCCTGCAAGGCCGAGGACGAGGCGCATCTGCGCGCCAGCCTGTCGGATGCTTGCGTGATTGAGCCGCTTGCCGATCGCGCCCTGATCGCGCTGCAGGGGCCGAAGGCCGAATCCGTACTGGCAAAATTGTGTGCGGACGCGCCCGCCATGCGATTCATGGACGCCGGTCCGCGCCGCGTCGCCGGCATCGATTGCTTCGTCTCGCGCTCGGGCTACACCGGCGAGGACGGCTTTGAGATTTCGATTCCGGCTGAACATGCCGAAGCGCTGGCAAAAGCACTGCTGGGGAATAGCGACGTGCTGCCGATCGGGTTAGGCGCGCGCGACAGCCTGCGGCTCGAGGCCGGGCTTTGTCTTTACGGCCATGACATCGACACCGCGACGACGCCGGTCGAGGGCGCGCTGGAATGGTCCATTCAAAAAAGCCGCCGCAACGGCGGCGCGCGCGCCGGCGGTTTTCCCGGGGCGGATAACATTCTTGCTCAGCTCGAGAACGGCGCACCGCGCCGCCGCGTCGGCCTGAAGCCGGAGGGCCGTGCCCCGGTACGCGAAGGCGCGCCGCTATTCGCAGATGCTGCTTCATCCGAACAGATCGGCGCGGTCACCTCAGGCGGCTTCGGCCCCAGCATCAACTTGCCGGTCGCGATGGGCTATCTGCCGTCTTCGCATACCGCGTCAGGCGGTTTGGTGTTTGCCGAATTGCGCGGACAGCGGTTGCCGCTGCGGGTCGCAGCCACACCCTTCGTTCCCAACACGTACAAACGCTAAAGGATTTGTCATGACGACGCTGTTCACTGCCGACCACGAATGGCTCCGCATCGAGGGCGATGTCGCCACCGTCGGCGTTACCGATTACGCGCAGTCGCAGCTTGGCGATGTGGTGTTCGTCGAGCTGCCGAAAGTCGGCCGCAGCCTGAAGAAGGCGGAAGCCGCGGCCGTGGTCGAATCCGTCAAGGCGGCGTCCGATGTCTACGCGCCGATTTCAGGCGAAGTGCTTGAAATCAATAGCGAGCTGTCAGCCGAGCCGGCGCTGATCAATTCCGACGCCGGCGGCAAGGCCTGGTTTTTCAAGCTGAAGATCGCAGACAAAAGTGAACTCGACGGCCTGATGGATGAGGCCGCCTACACCAAGCACACGGCCTGATCGCGAGGGAAACCAATGACCGCGCACCGCAAACACATCAATGAGGCCGCGACCACCTTCGTGCGCCGCCACATCGGTCCCTCGCCCCGCGACATATCGGCGATGCTGGAGACCGTGGGGGCAAAAAGCCTCAACGCGCTGATGGACCAGACTCTGCCGTCATCGATCCGGCAAAAAACGCCGCTCGATCTCGGCGCGCCGCTGGGCGAAACCGAAGCGCTGGAGCATATGAGCGAGCTTGCGTCAAAGAACCAGGTTTTCACCTCGCTGATCGGCCAAGGCTATGCCGGCACGATTTTGCCGGCGGTGATCCAGCGCAACATTTTGGAAAATCCGGCCTGGTACACCGCGTATACGCCGTACCAGCCGGAAATCAGCCAAGGCCGTTTGGAAGCGTTGTTCAATTTCCAGACCATGATCTGCGATCTCAGTGGACTCGACGTCGCCAACGCCTCGCTGCTCGATGAAGCCACCGCCGCGGCCGAAGCGATGGCGCTGGCCGAGCGCGCCGCGCCGGCAAAAACAAAATCGTTCTTTGTCGATCGCGAGGTGCATCCGCAGACCCTGGCGGTGCTGCGCACCCGCGCCGAGCCGCTCGGATGGAATCTGGTGATTGGCGATCCCCTCAGCGATCTC
>DASXJV010000285.1:0-4893 GCA_036497205.1 Bradyrhizobium sp. | reverse complement strand
ACCGTCTGCAACGCAACGATGACACTGCCGCGAAACGACATCCGCCCGCCATGCAGCGCATTGGCCTCGATCGGATCGATTTCACGCGCCGGCCGCCATCGCAGCAGCAGCAGGAATGTCAGCCCCAGCACCAACCCGCCGAGGCTCGGAACCAGCAAGGCGCGCAGCGGTTCAATCTTGAGTTGACTCGAAAGACGTTCTCCCATTTGAAGGTTGAACAGCAGCATGTGCAACCCTTGGACCGCAGCACTCATCGCAGCCACCACCAACCCGCCGACGGTTCCGACCAGCGCCGCAAGGACGACCAGACTCGTTTCATGCGCACGAACGAATGCCCGCAGTCGGCGTGGCGCCTCAAGATAACGGGACGTGGTGACCATGTTTGCTGCGACCGATTGCGGCCAAAAAGTGCCGCCCGCTCCGTTTAGCGGTCTTGGGACCGATCGTGCAATCCCGAGGAGAACAGGCGCGGCGGCGGATAAGCCTCGCAACGCCCTTCACAATCCCGTCACGCTGCATGTAGTATGTCAACTTACGCTGCTTCGCAGCTTATATGGAGGCCGGGAGCGTTACTTGAACGCACATGTCTCGCAAGGCGGTTGGCCGGTACTGGTGCTGAATGCGGACTTCCGGCCGCTCAGTTACTATCCGCTGTCTCTCTGGTCGTGGCAGGACGCGATCAAGGCGGTGTTTCTCGATCGCGTCAACATCGTCGAGCACTACGACCGCGCGGTGCGCAGTCCCTCGTTCGAGATCCAGCTGCCGAGCGTGGTGTCGCTGAAATCCTTCGTCAAGCCGACCACGCATCCCGCCTTCACCCGGTTCAACGTGTTCCTGCGCGACCGCTTCGTCTGCCAGTATTGCTCGGCCGACGACGATCTCACCTTCGATCACATTATCCCGCGCAGCAAGGGCGGCCAGACCACATGGGAGAATGTGGTCGCCGCGTGTTCGCCGTGCAATCTGCGCAAGGGAAACCTGACGCCGCAGCAGGCGCGGATGTTTCCGCGGCAACCCCCGTTCGCGCCGACGGTGCACCAGCTGCACCGCAACGGCCGGCTGTTCCCACCGAACTATCTGCACGACAGCTGGCTCGATTATTTATACTGGGATACCGAGCTCGATCCGTAAACGATCGTGCCTGCGGCGGAGCATACGGGCCAGGGCCTCGGGTTAGCGGGCGAGTAAATCCAGCGTCCTTCGATCCGGCCTGCCGCCATAGAACTTCGCTATGGCGTCTGCGAATACCGCATCAGATGAGACAGCGCCGAACAACGTCATCGACGAACAGAATTTAAGGTCGTCAGGACTGCCGAGTATTTCCCGAATTGTGTGGCCCTCGACGGCGGCGACGAGCGCCGTGCATTCCCGAAGCCGAGATCCCAAAACGCCATGCCTGAGATAAGCCACCGCCTCCTCGCGAGAGCGAATCGCAAATCGCCGCGCCATGGGGCTCTGGCCAAGGCCGGCAAGCTGGGGAAAAATGAACCACATCCAGTGACTTTGCTTCTGGCCATGGCGCAGTTCGGCAACAACACGCTGGTAGACCGGCGCTTGCGCATCAACAAAGCGCTGGAGATCGAACGAATCGGTCATGGTGTCGGCTTCGCTCTGGGTTGCCCCACAAGTTCGGCGAGCCGGTCGAGAAGCGGCCGCTGGCTTTCGAGAATTTTCGCGCGAGCGGCAGGCAGATCAAACCACTCGGCGCGATCGATCTCCGGAAAGATCTGCATCTTTCCGCCTTTCGGCGGCCACTCGATTTCGAACGTGTTGCTTCTTATGGCCTGAACGTCGATGTCGCCTTCGACGGCGAAGGCAAGCACGCGCTTGCCGCCACGCTGGCGAATCTCGCCAAGCGGTTCAAGTGGCCCGGTCAGAGCAAGGCCCGTTTCCTCCCTGAACTCTCGACGGGCGGCGACGCCTGCGTCTTCGCCAGCATTCATTTCGCCTTTCGGGACTGACCATGCGCCATCGTCCTTGCGGCGCCAGTAAGGTCCGCCCGGATGCACTAGAAAAACTTCCAGTTTCGAACCGCCGCGCCGATACATCAGTATGCCCGCGCTCGAAACCGACCCGCGACCTGAATTCAACTGGCTTCTTCCGTCGGCGGACACCCTTGAACGGCTTCGCTGTCGCGCCAGATCTTTCTATTGACCACCGTTCAGGTCGGGATGGAACGGAACTGTGCAAAAATTGTTCCTCTCCCAGCTGTTACAGCTTAACGGATCACGGCTGATGAGCAGAGCCTTCGTCAAGGACCAGGATGCTTATCTCGAAGATCTCCCGGAGCGGCCGGTCTCGGAGCATCCTAACGACGTCACCGAGGCTGGCTTGGCGCAGATCGAACATGCCCTGGCAGCGGCCAGCGAAGCCTACGCCAACGCGCAAGCATCGGCCGATCGCGCGGCGCTCGGCGCCGCAGGACGAGATCTTCGATATTGGAACGCGCGGCGCGCGACAGCGCGCGTCGTACCAACCCCGACCGATCGTTCTGAAGTACGGTTCGGCGCGTTAGTGACGATCCTACGCGACGATGGCCGAGAGCAGACGTTTCGGATCGTCGGCGAGGACGAAGCCGATCCTGCCCAAGGCTCGATCTCCCATGTCTCGCCGCTGGCAAGAGCGATGTACGGGAAAAGCGTGGGCGATGTCGTTCAGGCCGGCGCCGGTAAAGCCGAAATCACTCGGATCCAGTGACCAGTCCTCTCCGCTTAAGCGCTAGCAGACGTCGCCGAGAATTTTCATGAGGATAGAGCGTCGGAGAACTGAAACGCATGCGTTAAAGCATCCGATTTCCGCGCTTCATACAAATCATATTCCGAGAGACTTTTCATGTTACTAGAGACTTTTCATATTACGAGAGACTTTCAAGACGGTCATTTGCGACATAAGATCGTCACTGGTTTCGCGCGCCGCTGTTCCCTGGAATTTGTGGAGCACGAGCGCGCCGATTGGCCAGGAGATTGTCCATGCCCTCTTTGACTGAATGGAAAGTGCCGGCGGCGAACCAGCCGCGCCCGGGCGACTACAGTTTCGATCTCGATGGCGTGCTTTCTTCGGTGGTCGGCCTGCATTCGATCATTCCCGCCGACGCCTTCAGCGCGGACACGCTGGGCACCGAACGCGCCGGCAATGGCGTAGTGATCGACGACGGACTGGTGCTGACCATTGGCTATCTGATCACCGAGGCCGAAGCCGTCTGGTTGCATCTTGGCGACGGCCGCGTGGTAGAAGGCCACGCGCTCGGCGTCGATTCCGTGAGCGGCTTCGGCTTGGTCCAAGCCCTTGGCCGCACCGACCTCGATCCCCTGCCGCTTGGTTCTTCGGCTGCGGCGCAAATCGGCGACCGCGCGGTGGTGGGTGGCGCAGGCGGACGCACCCGGTCGGTCGCCAGCCACATCGCCGCCAAGCAGACGTTCGCCGGTTACTGGGAATATCTGCTGGATGAGGCGATCTTCACCTATCCCGCGCATCCCAATTGGGGCGGCACCGGGCTGATCTCGAGCCGCGGCGAGCTGATCGGCATCGGCTCGCTCCAGCTCGAGCGCGAGCGCGAGGGCAAAGCCGAGCATGTCAATATGATCGTGCCGATCGATCTGCTCAAGCCGGTGCTCGACGATTTGCGCAAGTTCGGCCGCGTCAACAAGCCGGCGCGACCCTGGCTCGGGATGTACACTACCGAGATCGATAACAGGGTCGTGGTGATCGGTATCTCGGCGAAGGGACCCGCGGCGCGCGCCGAACTCAAGGCCGGTGACGTCATCCTGGCCGTGCAGGGCGAAAATATCTCGAGTCAGACCGCCTTCTACCGAAAACTCTGGGCGCTCGGACCTGCGGGCGTAGAGGTGCCGCTCACGGTGTACCATGAAGGCGTCACCTTCGATGTGGTGTTGAACTCGACCGATCGCGCCAAGCTGCTCAAGCGGCCGCGGCTGCATTGAACGCCGGCGGAGACTTGCGATGAGCGAGGCCGTGGTGGACGACATCGTGGCCGTACTGCCGCCGTTGCTGCAATCGCTCGAAGCGCTCGGTTTCATCGCGCGGCATCTGAATCCGCCGGATTTCGATTCTGTCATGGTAGCCGCCGGCATGCCGGATCAGGCGCTGCAGGCCGTCCGTCCGCGGTTGGCTGATTGGCCCGAAGAATTCGCAGGCGTACAGACCTCGCTCGAAGCCGCAAGCGACGAGGCGCTTGCGGCGTTCGAGGGATTGCGCGCGGTACAGCAGGGCAACGGTGACCTGGTTGCCGTGTTTCGCGCGCTGCGTCACGCCCCGCGCGCGCAGGAGGCGCTGTATCCCCTTGCCGCAAAATTGCCGCCGGTCTCCGGCTTCTTCGTTGATCCCGCTTTGCGCGAAGACGCCGATCTGCTGGCGCGGCTTGCAGAGCCGGGAAACGAAAAAACCGGGATCATTCACGACCACAACGAACCGGGCGGCCGCGGCGGCTTCTCGCTCTACGTGCCGGAATATTACACGCCCGACCGCGCCTGGCCGCTGGTGATGGCGCTGCATGGCGGCAGCGGCAACGGCCGCAGCTTCCTGTGGAGCTGGCTGCGCGACGCCCGCAGTCATGGCGCGATTTTGGTCGCGCCGACGGCGACCGGCGACGAGTCGGACAGCAAAACGGCCAATAAGACCACATGGGCGCTGATGGGCGAGGACAGCGATACGCCCAACCTCACCCGCATCCTCGATATCGTGCGCGGCCGCTGGAAGGTCGATGCCCGTCGCATGCTGCTGACCGGCATGAGCGATGGCGGCACCTTCAGCTATGTCAGCGGGCTGGAAAGCGCTTCGCCCTTCACGCATCTCGCGCCGGTGTCGGCGACCTTTCATCCGCTGATGGCCGAGATGGCCGATGCCGGTCGCCTGCGTGGCTTGCCCATCCATCTC
>DASXJV010000284.1:0-1670 GCA_036497205.1 Bradyrhizobium sp. | reverse complement strand
TCGACGTCTTCGGTACGCAACGTCTTGCCCAGCCGTCCCTCATTATGCGCGATCAGGTGCGACGCCGCGGCCAGGATGTGGCCGGTGGAACGGTAGTTGCGCTCGAGCCGAATGACCTTGGCGCCTGGAAAGTCGTGCTCGAAGCGCAGGATGTTGTCGACCTCCGCGCCGCGCCAGCCATAGATCGACTGGTCGTCGTCGCCGACGCAGCAGATGTTTTTGGGGGGTGTCATCGGTGCCGACTGAGGGACGCTAGTTCCTTCGTCATGCCCGGGCGCACCGGCAGGTGCGAGCCCGGAATCCATCACCCCGATCTCGCTTTTATCATCAGCATCGGGGGTATGGATTCCAGACAACCGCTGTGCGGCTTCCGGAATGACGGAGGCAAGAGAGGTGCCCGGCTTCGACGGCGCCTGCGCCAAGAGCCGCAGCCACAGATACTGCGCGACGTTGGTGTCCTGATATTCATCCACCAGAATGAACTTGAAACGGTGTTGGTATTGCCGGAGCACATCAGGATGCTCGCGAAACAGCCGGATGTTTTCCAACAGCAGATCGCCGAAATCGGCGGCGTTGAGGATTTTCAGCCGCTCCTGATAGCTCGCGTAGAGCTTGCCACCCCGGCCGTTGCCGAACACTGCGGCTTCGCCGGACGGTACCTGCGACGGCATCAACCCGCGATTTTTCCAGCCGTCGATCAGACCGGCGAGCATCCGCGCGGGCCAGCGCTTGTCGTCGATGTTGTCGGCCTGCAAGAGCTGCTTCAAGAGCCGGATCTGATCGTCGACATCGAGCACGGTGAAATTGGATTTCAGCTGCACCAGTTCGGCGTGAGTGCGCAGAATACGTCCGCCGATAGAGTGAAACGTACCGAGCCATGGCATGCCCTCGACGGCCTGGCCGAGCATCTGGCCGAGCCGCAGCTTCATCTCCCGCGCCGCCTTGTTGGTGAAGGTGACCGACAGGATTTCGCCGGGACGCGCGCGGCCCTGGCTTAGAATGTGGGCGATCCGACAGGTCAGCACACGGGTTTTGCCGGTACCGGCCCCAGCCAGCACCAGGACCGGTCCGTCCAGGGTTTCCACCGCCTCGCGCTGCTCGGGATTAAGGCCTGCGAGATATTGCGGGGTCGCGGCCGCCCGCGCACGCGCGGCGATGCCGCCAGCCGCAGGCTGGTGGTCGGGGACGCCGTGATGGGTCAGCTTGTTCGGCTCGGTCATGCGAATCGTCTTCCGCCCACGATGCCACCGCGGGGCCGTGAAGGGGAGCCTTCATAGCAGGATTGAAGGGCATATAGGGCTTTGGCGGCGGATTTGACAGCTCTTATCCCGTGCGCACCTGGTGCGGATTTTGTTCCCCGGGTCGCTGCACTTTTTCGGATTTAGCGCCCGGAACTGTCAGGAACATTCGTTCCGAAGCCGGATTGGTTCTGCAACAACGGCGCTCATCGTCGCGCTGTTACTCGAGCCAAAAACGTGGAAATCGGAGGTCCGTGTCATGCTGAGTTGGGTCGTTACCTTTCTGATCATCGCCCTGATCGCCGGCATTCTGGGCTTTGGCGGTATCGCCGGAGCCTCCATCGAAATCGCCAAGGTCATCTTCTTTATTGCGGTCGTGCTATTTCTGGTCTCGGCCGTTGTCGGTCTGGCGCGCGGGCGCACTCGCGTCTA
>DASXJV010000283.1:0-14132 GCA_036497205.1 Bradyrhizobium sp. | reverse complement strand
CCGGTGCCGATCGGAGGGGTAATGGAGGGCGGCACGGTGTGCGAGGTGATCGCCTCGAACAATCCGGGTTTTGCCAAGGGCGACATCGTTCTCGCGCGCGCCGGCTGGCAATCGCATGCACTTTCCGATGGCAAGGGCCTGCACAAGATCGATCCGAAGCTAGGTGCGGTTTCGACGGCGGTCGGTGTGCTCGGCATGCCCGGCATGACCGCCTATACCGGGCTGCTCGACATCGGCAAGCCGCAGCCCGGCGAAACCGTCGTTGTGGCGGCGGCATCCGGCGCGGTCGGCTCGGCGGTCGGTCAGATCGCCAAGATCAAGGGCGCGCGTGCCGTCGGCATCGCCGGCGGCAAACAAAAATGCGATTACGTCAGAGGCGAACTCGGCTTCGATGATTGCCTGGATCACCGCGATCCCAACCTTGCGGCAAAACTGAAAGAGGCCTGCCCGAAAGGCATCGACGTCTATTTCGAGAATGTCGGCGGCGCGGTGTTCGAGGCGGTATTCCCGCTGCTGAACGCGTTCGCGCGCGTTCCCGTCTGCGGCCTGATCGCGCAGTACAACGATACCGAGGCATCGGTGCCGAAATGGGCCTCGTCGATGATGCGTTCTGTGCTGACCAAGCGTCTGACGATCAGAGGCTTCATCGTCAGCGATTTTGCCGCGCGGCAACCGGACTTCCTGCGCGACATGTCGCAATGGGTGCGCGAGGGCAAGGTCAAGCATCGCGAATGTGTCACCGAAGGATTGGACAGCGCGCCCGCCGCCTTTATGGGGCTTCTCAAGGGCGCCAACTTCGGCAAGCAACTGGTGCGGGTCGGGCCTGACAAGGCGTGAGCCGCTGACCTAACCAATATGGGAGCGCCTAGCTCTTCGAAGCCGGGCCGAGCAGCGCATCCAGATCGACATCGATCTGGCCGGGCGCTCGGACGTGACGAACCTCAAAGCGGTCGGGCTGGAAGCGGTATTCCACCAGCCCGACCTCTTTGATGCCGATCACTTCCTGCTTCGCATCCGAAATGATGAAGCCGGAGGAAGGCGCCCAGATGTGTCTGACGTGGCCAAAGGTAAAATCCCGGCGCTGGTGAACGTGGCCACTGGCGACCAGCCGCAGATCGACAGAACGAAGCATCTCCACCAGCCGGCTCCGTGCCGGCATCGGAACGTAGCGAATCGATGTCGCGACGACTTCCGGATCGTCGGGTGAATTCAGATAAAGCGGCTTGTGCAAGAACAGCGCTACCGGCTTCTCATGGGCGCCGGAGAGCTGCGAAGCGAGCCAGTCGAACTGCTCGGCTTCGCCCGCAAGGCCCGTATTCATGACCAGCGAATTGAGGCCGATGAAACACCAGCCGGCGGCGTCGAAATGCCAGCGGTCTTCGCCGAAAATCGAGTGGAACGCCTGCAGGCTTTGTTCGGTGACAGGTTGAGATGGTACTGGACCAACCTGGGTCGGGTTGTCGCCGATGTCATGATTGCCGGGCAGGTAGCGGCAGGCGACAGGCAGCGCATCGTGCAGCGCTCTGGCAAATTCGAGATCGTCCCGCTGCGCCGGGCCATCAAATGCGAGGTCGCCGCTATTGACGACGAGATCGGGGCGCTTCGCGTCGATGTATTCGCTCACCCGATGAAAATTGTCGATCAGCTTCGGCTGGCGGCGGGCGAGGTGTGGATCGGAAATCTGGGTCAGGCGAAATTCGGGCATGCAATATTCCTTCCGGCCCGACCATACATTCGCCGGAAGTCGGAATGGTGACAACATGATCGGCCAGAGGCCACGGGCCAGACTGAAATCACCGGCACGCCAACCACTTGGTTGCGGGAGCGGTGATTGTGGTTCAACGTGACGATTGCGGATTTATTGTCAGGGGGGAGCGCGGTCGCTATAGAGCGTTTTCAAGCGAAGTGGAGACCGGTTCGCGTTAAGAAAACGCGTCAAATCAAGAATCTAGAGCGTTTTCAAGCGAAGTGGAGACCGGTTCGCGTTAAGAAAACGCGTCAAATCGAGAATCTAGAGCCCCGTTTCGATTCAATCGAAACGGGGCTCCAGGGGGGCTCGGGCTCAAGCAGGGGGAATTGCAAATGTCGGTTCAAATGGTTTTGCTGCCGGTCTTCGTTCTGGTCGGCCTCACTTTCGTGCTGCTGTTGTGGATGGCCGGGGCGCGCCGGCAGGCGCTCGTCGGCGGCGAGACCAAGATCAGGGACATTGCTCTGGGACAGCCGAACTGGCCCATCCGCGCCACCCAGATCGGCAATTGTTTCAAGAACCAGTTCGAACTGCCGCTGTTGTTCTATATCCTGATCGCGCTGGCGATGCCCTTGCGCCACGCCGATCTGTTTATCGTGCTGATGTCGTGGGTGTTCGTGGTTACGCGCTTCGTTCACGCTGGCATCTTTGTGACCTCCAACGATCTCAACCGACGCTCGCTGGCGTGGTTCGCCAGCGTGCTGGTGCTGTTCGCGATGTGGATCTATTTCGCGCTGAGGATTCTGCTGTTGATCTGAAGCGCGCCGTCCTCGAACTGAAAGTTTTAAATGACTCCCGCTGCCCGGCTCTCCGCGGCCATTGAACTGATCGAAACCATCGACGCCCAGCGCGTCCCGGCGGCGAAGGCGCTGAAGGAGTGGGGCACCGCGCATCGCTATGCCGGCTCGGGCGACCGCGCCGCGATCTCCGGCCTGATCTGGGATGTGCTGCGCCGGCGTGCCTCGAGCGCGTGGGTCATGGACGACGATACGCCGCGTGCGCGCGTCCTCGGCATGCTCAAGCTCGAGCGCGGCCTGGATGCCGATGCGATCGCCGCCTTGTGCGACGGGAGCCGCTTTGCCCCCGAGCCGTTGACCGAGCGCGAGCGTGCCGCGCTCACTTCGCGCTCGCTCGAAACTGCCCCCGCGCACATCGCCGGCGATTACCCGGAATGGCTCGATGGATATCTGGCGCAGGTGTTCGGCGATGACCGCGTCGCGGAGGCCACCGCGATGGCGAGCCGGGCGCCGCTCGACCTGCGCGTCAACACCCTGAAAGCCAAGCGCGAAAAGATGCTGCCCTCGCTCGCCCATCTCGGCGCGCAACCGACGCCGTGGTCGCCAATGGGCTTGCGCATCGAGCTTGGCGCGGACGCGCGCAATCCCGGCATTCATGCCGAGCAGGATTTCATCAAGGGCGCCATTGAGGTGCAGGACGAGGGCTCGCAGCTTGCGGCGTTGTTGTCGGCGGCGAAGCCCGGCGAGCAGGTGATCGATCTCTGCGCCGGCGCCGGCGGCAAGACTTTGGCGCTGGCGGCGATGATGCAGGGCAAGGGCCGGCTGATCGCGACCGACCACGACAAGCGGCAGCTCGCGCCGATCTACGAGCGGCTGTCCCGCGCCGGCGTCCACAATGCCGATGTGCGCACCCCGAAGGGGCCGGACGACACCCTGAGCGACATCCATGCCTCCGCCGATCTGGTGCTGATCGATGCTCCCTGCACGGGAACCGGCACATGGCGGCGCAATCCGGACGCCAAATGGCGGATGCGCCCGGGCGCGCTCGAGGTGCGGCTGAAGGATCAGGTGACGGTGCTCGATCGCGCCGCCGCATTGACAAAACCGGGCGGGCGGATCGCCTATATCACCTGCTCGGTATTGTCGCCGGAAAACGGCGAACAGATCCGCGGCTTTATCGCCCGCCATCCGGAATTCGCCGTGGTGCCGCCATCGCAAACCGTGACGGTGCTGTGGGACAAGGCCGAGGATTTCGCCGCGGCCACGCTGCAATCCCCGGAAGGCCTGTTGATGACGCCGCGCCGCACCGGCACGGACGGGTTTTTTGTGTCGATCCTGAAACGGAACACGTCATAATCCCAAAACTCGATCGCGAACAAGAGCTCAAACGAGCGCCGAATAAACCGGGGGGCAGCATGAAGCGACATCATTGGATCGGCTGGTTGTGCGTTGCGGCGATGCTGGCCGGCGGTCCGGCGCTGGCCGATGAGACCGTCAGCATCGGCGGCTCGCGCGCCATATTGATAAAACCGGCCGCGCCGCGCGCGAGCGTGATCCTGCTGCCGGGCGGCAGCGGGGCGATCGCGGCGGGCAACCAGGGCGACATCCACGGGCTCAATGGCAACCAACTGGTTCGCACCCGGCAGGCCTATGCGGCGCGCGGGCTCGCTGTGCTGGTGGTCGATGCCGGCACGCCGCTCGACGCGGCGGTGCAATACATGGCCGCGATCAAGCGGCCGGTCACGGTGATCGCCACCAGCCGCGGCACTATCCGCGCCTCCGAGGGCATTGCGCGCGGCGCCCGGCCGGACGCGCTGGTGCTCACGTCGGGCCTGCTCAGCCCGGAATCCGGCAGTGGCCAGAACGTGATGTCGATCCTCGGCTCACCGGGGTCGTTGCCGCGCACCCTCGTCATCCATCACAGCCAGGATAGCTGCAGGTTGACACTGCCGGCCGGTGTAGAACCGTTCGTCAAATGGTCGGCGGGCCGCGCGCGGGCGGTCTGGGTGAGCGGAGGACAGAGTGAGGGCGACTCTTGTGAGGCCCGCGCCCATCACGGATTCAATGGCTTGGACGGCCAGATCGTGGGGATTGCGGCAGGTTTCCATTGATCCGGCGCTGTCGCAGCGTGAGCGACTTCATGCTGCAACCGGCTAAAAGGACGTGGATGGCCGGGACGAGCCGGCCATGACGGCTCTTTGAGGGTTGCGAGCCCGGCATGGGTTGTTTAACTGCTTGCCATGACAGCAGCACAGCCTCTCAGCGAGCAGAGCGCCAAGGTGGCCTCGGCGCATGACAAGATTCTGATCGTCGATTTCGGCAGCCAGGTGACGCAACTGATCGCGCGCCGGGTGCGCGAGGAGGGCGTCTATTCCGAAATTGTCCCGTTCCAGAAGGCGGAAGCGGCCTTCGCGCAGATGAAGCCGAAGGCGGTGATCCTGTCCGGCGGGCCGGAATCGGTGCATGAGGAGGGCTCGCCGCGCGCGCCGCAGGCGATCTTCGACTCCGGCGTTCCCGTGCTCGGCATCTGCTACGGCCAGATGACCATGGCCGCCCAGCTCGGCGGCAACGTCGAAGGCGGGCACCACCGCGAGTTCGGCCGCGCCGACGTCGAGGTGAAGGCCGCGAGCCAGCTGTTCGATTCCACCTGGGGAATCGGCGAGCGGCATCCGGTCTGGATGAGCCATGGCGACCGCATCACAAAGATGCCGCCAGGCTTTGTCGTCGCCGGGGTCTCGGCGAACGCGCCGTTCGCCGTGATCCAGGACGAGAAGCGCAAATATTACGGGCTGATGTTTCATCCCGAAGTGGTGCATACGCCCGACGGCGCCAAGCTGATCCGCAACTTCGTCCGCAAGGTCGCTGGCCTCTCCGGCGATTGGACCATGCGCGCGTTTCGCGAGGAAGCGATCGAAAAAATCCGCGCCCAGGTAGGCCGAGGCAAGGTGATTTGCGGCCTCTCCGGCGGCGTCGATTCCGCCGTCGCCGCGGTGCTGATCCACGAGGCGATCGGCGATCAGCTCACTTGCGTGTTCGTCGATCATGGCTTGCTGCGGCTCAACGAGGCCGAGACCGTGGTCGACCTGTTCCGGCACCACTACAACATCCCGCTCGTTCATGTTGATGCGTCAAAGCAATTTTTGGGCGAACTGGCCGGCGTCAGCGACCCCGAACAAAAGCGCAAGACCATCGGCCGCCTGTTCATCGACGTGTTCGACGCCGAAGCCAAGAAGATAGGCGGCGCGGAATTTCTGGCGCAGGGTACGCTCTATCCCGATGTGATCGAGAGCATGTCGTTCACCGGCGGTCCGTCGGTCACGATAAAATCGCACCACAATGTCGGCGGTCTGCCCGCGCGCATGAACATGAAGCTGGTCGAGCCGTTGCGCGAATTGTTCAAGGACGAGGTGCGTGTGTTGGGGCGCGAACTCGGCCTGCCCCAGATCTTCGTCGGCCGGCATCCGTTCCCGGGCCCGGGCCTTGCGATCCGCTGCCCCGGCGAAATCACACCGGAGAAGCTCGAGATCCTGCGCAACGCCGACGCCGTCTATATCGACCAGATCCGCAAGGCCGGCCTCTACGACAAGATCTGGCAGGCGTTCGCGGTGCTGCTGCCTGTAAAAACCGTCGGCGTGATGGGCGACGGCCGGACTTACGAATACGTCGTGGGCCTCCGTGCGGTGACCTCGACCGACGGCATGACCGCGGACTTTTACCCCTTTGATATGGCTTTTTTGGGCGCCACCGCGACCCGCATCATCAACGAGGTCAAGGGTGTCAATCGGGTGGTCTATGACGTGACGTCAAAGCCGCCGGGGACGATTGAGTGGGAGTAGGGCGTCTGTATCGGCGGGCTCTTTAACACCCAACGCACTCATTCGGATCGCTAATTGGTTTCCGAAACTGGACATTCGCTGAAGTAAGTTCTGGTCGGTACTGATCACGATCCTCAAGTATCTAGTTCAATTCGCGTGCGCTGATTGATGGCAGCCTCGATTGGTGGGTGAGGGGAATGGGCGACCGATGAAATTGTTGACGAACGAGGAAGTCGACGGCGCCCTTGAGCATGTGATCGCGGTGGACGAAGGCAGAGCCGGGCCAGACCGGGCAAATTATCTCGCGTTGTCCGACGCTGATTTCGAGCTGCTCCTCTATTCGATCTACAAGCGGCGTGCGCCGAATCTTGTTTACGACAATGCCCGGTTGATGATTGCCGGTGCCGATCAGGGCCGAGATGTTTGGCTGACCTTGCGGGAGAAGCCCGTAGGCCTCGTTCAGTGCAAGAAAGTAAAGTCCGGCTTCTCTTTGCCAAATACCATCCGCGAAATCGTCAAGTTTCTGCTCAACGTTGCGCTGGAACCCGGATTGATGCGAGACGCGACCGAGTTCTGCTTCACGCTCGCGCTCAGCACCGATCCCGCTGAGACGACCACCGGCTTCTTCGAAGCGCCGCAGACTTGGCTAAAGGCCAATAATGCGAAGCTGCCGCCCTTCGTCGCGGAAGTCATCAAGAAATATAAGGCTTTTGCCGGGCTGGATGCTGATGCGCTGATGCCAGCTATCCAGGCGGCAATGGGGTCACTTCGCTACGAATTGTTGCGGCCAGTCGATCTCGACGAACTGCTTGAGGATATGCCGACGGTGCGGCAGCGCTTCTTCAAGGTACAACTCGTCGTGTCGATTGCGGACGCCGGCGCGATGCTCGACGCCCGTTTTGCGGCGGTTGGATTGTTTGCTGCGTCGCGCGAGGCCACGGCGCCGACCGATGCCCGCGCGGACGCGGCGCGCGGCTCGCGCGGACTTCAAGAATGGCCTCAGGATATTTGGGGTCAGCATATCGACCGGCCTGAGCTTGACCGTCTCATCCAGCGTATCGACCAGCAGCCCTCGGGCGCTACGCTGGTGGTTGGCGGCGCCGGTACCGGCAAATCCGCCCTGTTGGCCGAACTATACGGTGTCTTGCGCGTGCGATGCCAGCCGGTGCTCGCGATCAAGGCCGATATGCTCAGCCCGGATGTCGCGGATTTCACCGATCTGGCGCGCGATCTCGGCATGGTGGGCGACATTGAGCAGGGCCTCCTCAGTCTGGCCGCCGAACAGCCGCTCGTGCTCATCATCGACCAGCTCGACGCCGTTAGCGAGGTCATGGACCAAAGCTCGCAGCGCATGCAGGTATTGCTCCGGCTCGCATCACGATTGCAGGCGGCCAAAGCCGTGGACGGGAAGACGTCGATTCCGATCCACGTCATAGTGTCCTCACGGCCGTTCGAGGCCCGGTTCGATGCCCGCTTTGGACAACTCGGCGCCGACGAGGTGACACTCTCGCTCCCGCCTTATGCGCGGGTGGCGACGCTGCTGACTGACCTAGGCATCGATGCGCCGGCGGTCCCTGAAACACTTAGGGAAACGCTGCGCACGCCTTTTGCGCTTGGGGTCTATGTCGATCTCGTCAAGACAGGCTCGAACCCCTCTGAACTCCTGCCCGTCAATCTACTCGATCGTTGGCTCGACCGGAAACTACCGACCGGAGCGGCGCGTGCCCCGTTCATGGCCTTCCTACGTCAGCTAGCTGCAGACATGACCGAGTATGAGAGTCTCTGGAGGCCGGCCGTCCACTACGAACCAGAACATAGCGCAGTTGTACGCATCGCGGAATCCGTCGGCATCCTGATGCGTGAAGGCTCCAATATTGGCTTCAGTCATCAGTCCTGGCTCGACGATTTTCAAGCAAAGGCATTCCGGAACGGCGAGGATCTCGCGGCCTTCGCTTGGACTCGGCAGGAAGGCCTATTCGCACGCGGCACCATATTGCGCGGTTTGGAGCATATGCGTAGGATCGATGTGCCGGCCTATGGGACGGCAATCCACCTGCTGCTACTGGACGCGCGGACTCGCCGGCATCTGCGCCATTTGGTCGTCGACTTCCTGTCGGGCGTTGATGACCCGAGTGCACGCGAGATCGGTTGGATTGAGTGGATGGCGCGCAACGACCGCGCTCTTGCCAACCGGGCGCTGCAAAAGGCGGCGCTGAAATGGCCCTTCTGGCGCGAGGGCCTGCTGCCATTGATGCCGTTCTTGATGCAGGACGAACGCTATCGTTGGAACGCGACCATGCTGCTTATCCACGAGGCGGCCGAGGATCCCGAAAGGGTCATGGATTTTGTAGATCGCTACTGGCCGGATGCAGACCATGACGGCGATGTGTTCACAATCTTCGATCGCTCGGCGATCGCGAACGACCGGGCACTTGCGCGGGCGCGGACGATTTTCGGGCGGACCTCGTTGTCAGACTGGGCAGTATCGCATTATGCCACCGCGCTGCACGCCGCCGGCAAAACCGATATTGCGATCGACCTCGTCGGCGCGTGGGCCGATACCCAGACCGAGGATCGGCATAAGGACATCAAGGTGCATGATCTCGAAAAGATATCTGAGGCTTCGCCGCTCCATTTTGCACGGCGCTTCCTGCCTTGGTTCGCGGGCGTCGCGGCCCGCGTCACCTACGAAGGTCGCGCCGGCCGCCGTTTTCCGCAGTCGGCGTCGCTCTCTTTTGATTGGAAACATGATCGCGGCCAGGGACACCTTCCCCAAGTCCTGCGCGCCGCGCTCGCCCGTTGCGCCGTGACGGAACCAGAACAGACGCGCACGTTGCTCGCTTCGATCAATGCGGCGGAGATTGACGAGGTGCAGTCGATGATCGCCGATACACTGGCCACCAATCCCCAAGCTCTCGCGGCCGATGCACTGGCTTTCCTGCTGGACGATCAACGGCGGCTCCAATTAGGCACCGATACATTCGACGACGAGCACGGCGTGAGCCACATGACCAGCGGATGGTCGTCGAACAATCTTATCGCCCAGATCGCACCCTATCTCAGCAACGCCGATATAGATCGGCTCCGTCACTATACCGAGGCATGGGATGCGTGGGCGGAGGAACTGAAGCAAGAAGGCGTCGGCGCCCGTAGTAGGGAATATCTGCGCTGGTCAGAAGAGGAGCGGTTCCGGCTCCTCGCCGAACTGCCCGAGACGAGCCTTGCCGCGCGCCGTCGCAGGCAGGTCGCCGAGTGGAAGGCCGGTCAACCAAAGCTCAGCGCAAAGCCCAAGGGTCGGATGATGGCCCGGATCGTCGGACCGCCAATGAACCACGAGCAGATGGCGAGCGCTAGCGACGAGGCCATTTTCACTATGCTCGATGAGATCAACGATCATGCAGATCTTCGAAACCATCCGAAGTACTGGCTGAAGGGTGGCGTCAGCCAACTATCCCGGGCCTTTGCGGAGTTTGCGAAGGCGAACCCGAACCGGGTCATCCGAATCATCAAAGATCGTCTACAGGCCGACCGACATGAGCAGGCTGCCGGCGCCGCGATCCGCGAGCTGTCGGCGATCGAGGCGGTGGATGCCTTGGCGCTCAAGGCGCTGATCTGGGAGCTTCATGAGCGGGCTTCGGGTCACATGACTTTCGTCATGATGCGGCTGGCGCAATGGAAAAGCTCGCCGGGCGACTGAAGGGTCTTGAGGCCCGTGATATTGATCTATTGCGGAGTTGGCTACAGCGCGACGCAGCGCTTCTCGGTGAGGAGACTATCCGGAACGCTGAACTCAGGCGATCCAACCGCGAGCGCAACGAGAAGCCTGATCAGCTTCCGCAAGCCGTCCTGTTCGGCCGGGGTGGGGGCATGCACGTCATCCCGCAACGCAACTTTACGATACTGTCAGCGATCGCCGCGGGTTATCGCCACCGCGAAGGCGTCGATTGCGACGGCTGGCTGACGGAGCTCGAAACCCACGTCGAAGAGCCTGAAGATCCGGAGATCTGGAGCGCGATTCTCATGTGGCGCTCGCATGAGCTTTGGTGGGCTGACCCTGCGCGGACTGGCGCGCTGATCGGAGCTATCTGGCGACGCTTTCCGGCTGCGTTCGATGACGCTGCCATCGTCCAGTCGCTCTGGCGGCTTCGGCCACGCATGAGCTTCGACCTCCGGCGTGACATCCTCAATTATTGGGGCAGCCACGCCGACCACAGTCTACGCCAGATCGCAGGGGAATTTGCGGTGGCGTGCGCGATCGTCGACCAGGCGGCGCCGGCCGATATGCTCGAGGTCGTCGATGCGTTCATGGCCGGCAACGATTTGTATGCGAAGGTGGGGGTGCTGTTCGCCGCCGCAGCCGGGTGGAGGGAGGACGACCTTGCCATCCGAACCCGCTCACACGGCTATCTCATTGCCCCGGCCAAAACCGCAACCGGGTTCGAGGCGCATGCACTGTCGACTGCTGTCGATCGCGACCATCGCTTACCGCCCGACGAGATGACGCGCGCCTTGGTGACGGCGATCAAGTCCAATGCCGAACTTCTGAAAGCGTCAGTGAACATGTTCTTCATCCAGTCACTTCAGGGTTTGCTGCTTCATCCCGGATTTGAAGCGCTCGTGCTTGAGGTTGCGGAGGGTATGACGGAACTTGCGCTGGCGTCGACCGATAAGACCGTTGGAGGTTTGTACGACGGCGAGCTAGTTGGTCTCGCGATTACACTGCAGCGTTCTCCGGCCGAAATCAAAAGCCGGGCGATGGCAGTTTATGAGAAGCTGCTCGACGCGGAAGTTCGTGGCGCCGAGGAGGCGGCAGCATTTGCTTTGCGTCGCTAACCCGGCGGCAATAGACTGTTATCGGCAATTTTGTTGATAACTTGCGCCCTCATGCGACGGCGGCGTCTAACTTTACGGCCAGCACACAAGCCTGATTGCCCGTTCACAAACCACAATTGATGGGTATCGCTTCGCTCCACCCATCCTACTTTGTGCCCGACGGGCAAATCACTTCCCGAATTTCGAACCCCCCTTGTCCATCCCCTCACGCAAAAATATTCCGCTTAACGCGTCGGGCAAATCATCACTACAACTCCGCCCGTCTCACCCGATGAGAGGGGCGGACCGGGCGCGTCCGGCGGGAGCGGCCCGACGGCGGAGCATTCGTAGATACGGCAGAGCAGCGGACCGAGCGCCTCGTCCCGGGAACAGCCCTGAAGCGCTCAAGCTTGCCGATGGCGGCCGATCGCACCACTTGAAGCCTGATGGTTTTGATCCGACCTAAAGACGGAATCGGTCTCTAATTATCGCTTCAGGCCGGTTCAACCCGGGGCAATCTTACTCGGGCACTCGCCTTCTCCTTTCGAAGATCCACGGCGCGCGGTCGATTGCCTCTGCGCCGGAAGCCTGAGAGGAACAGCACCATGACTGATCTTGTGGAAGCGGCCAATCTCACACCGAATCAGCAGAAGATGCTGGCCGCGTGGCAGCAACATACCTACGCCGAATTCGGCCTCAAGGACCCGGACGCGGCTCTCGCCGCCATGACCGAGGACCCGTATGTGCTCCACATCCCGTCCGGGACGGGCGGCGTCGGTCGCGCCGGCGTGTATGACTTCTACGCCAATCAAATGCTGCCGAGCCTTCCGCCCGATCTTGAACTCGCGTCACTGTCCCGGACCTTCGGCGACAACAGGATTGTCGAGGAGTTCGTGATCCGCTTTACGCACTCGCTCAGGATGGATTGGATGCTGCCTGGTGTGCCGGCCACCGGCCGCAAGGTTGAATTCCCGCTCGTGGGCATCATCGGAATCGAAGGCGGCAAGGTGGCAAGCGAGCATATTTATTGGGATCAGGCGACGGTGCTTTTTCAATTGGGCATTCTGGATCATCCGACAGCGGCAGCCGGTGTTGGAAGCGCGGCGCGACTTCTCGAACTGTCGCCGCGAGCGCCGGGGACGAGCGAGCAGGTCCAGTGACATGAGCCAACGGGTCAAAGCGCGGCGCGCTCATGGAGCCTTGGTCCGATCGTCAAGGGACGGAATGGGCCGGCCGAGCCCGCGCACGTCGGTCGATCATTCACTTTCTTCCTTACGCGGTCGCGAGGACGGGTTGCTCTTGGCGAACTCTTCCGCGGCGATGCGGATCGCCTGCTGTGTCGCTGGATAGCCGCTGTAGGGGGCGAGATTGACCAGCGTTTCGACGATCTCTTCGCGGCTTGCACCGACGTTCAAGGCGGCGTTGATGTGCACGCGCAAAGGAGTTTCCGTGGTCGCGGAACCGATGGCCGCCAAAGCCGCGCAGGCGGTGAGCTCACGAGTCTTCAGATCGATTCCTTTGCGCGAGAACACCTCACCATAGGAATGCTCGACGATCATGCGCCCTAGGTCCGGCGCGATGTCGTCAAAACTGCGGACCACGGCATCGCCTGACGATGCCGAGGTTTTCGCAAGCAGAACCTTCCCCCGCTCTAGTCGATCCGAGCGGCTCTCTGTATCGACGGGCGTGGGGATATCGACCTTAAGCGGCAGGACTCCGAGCGCGAAGACATTCCGAGCGATAGAGAATGCGTTCAGAGCTGACGGGAAGCCACGGTAAACGCTGAGCTGGATCAGAAGCTCGATGATCTCTTCGCGCATCACGCCATTTGCAAGGGCACCGGCCAGATGAAGGCGAAGCGCGTCGTTGCGGTTACCGCTTGCGGCGAGCATCGCGACAATCGCGAGCAGCTTCGCCTTATGGTCGAGTCCCTCACGGGCCAGCGCCTCTCCGAACGCGAAATCGATCGAAAGCTGCGCGAGGTCGGGCGCGGTGCCAGCAAAGCGGTCGAAATAGTCCTGCGCATCGCCGCTTACGAGCCGGTCCAGCATGTCCTGTCCGGTCCATCCGCGCCCCACTCCATCACCTGTCTTAGGTTCGATGGGTTGAAACGATAGTTCTCGTTCGGCGAACACCGACCGAACGATTCCTACGGCATTGACGGTGGCCGGGAAGCCCAGGATTGCAACCGATACGAAGAGCAATTCAACGATCGCGTTAGGCTCACCGCCAGCATTGAGAAAGCCGGCTATATGAAATTTCAGTTGCGGCTGGGCGCTTCCATCGGCCAGCAGCATGGAGATGGTGCATAGCTGCCTTAGCGGGAGATCAAGGCCCGGGCGGGATAGCACATCGCCGTACGGGTATTCGACGGTGAAGCGCGAAAGATCGGCGGAGGTTTCCGCGAGAGCATTGATCGGCCCGTCAAAATTTTCCCCGCCGATCTGGCGAAGTATCTCCAGACCGCGCGAAAATCGATCCCCACGGGATTCCGACGCCATGGCATAGTTACTCCTACTGCCGGTCACCTGCGACATGGATTTCAATCTCGTCGCCTTCCTTCAGTTCGAGCGCTTCGACCACAGCGGCGGGAAGACGAACGGCCAAGCTGTTTCCCCATTTTGCGACCTGCATGCGCCCCTCCTTTCTTGGAATACATGAGAGCATATGTGTATCCGAGAGGGTTGAGGGTCAAGCATCATCCGAAGCTCGGGCGGACGTGATTGATCCGATCGACACCTGGGCGCGCGGCGTGGCGGCACGCGTCGCCGCTGGGCATCGTCGCCCACAAACAGCCCGCCGGGCAAATCAGCTAATTCATGTCCATCCATGCTTGAAAAAATATTCCACTTTCGTTCTCGCTAAAATCACCTCTACAAGCCGCCCGTCTCACCCGATGAGAGGGGCGGATCGCGAGTCGTCACGAACGTGCGGTGGGATGCGGTGGACGCGAAAGTTGCGACTGACGAGCGTGACTCGAGCGGACGGCGAAGTCGTGTGGTCCTGGCGCCCGACGCTGGC
>DASXJV010000282.1:0-3647 GCA_036497205.1 Bradyrhizobium sp. | reverse complement strand
GTGGCGCACGGATTCCTGACGATGTCGCTGATGAGCATCATGTCGTATGAGGTGATGCCGGTCATCGAGGGGACCACGATGGGCGTCAATTATGGCTTCGACAAGCTGCGCTTCATTTCGCCGGTGCGTGCAGGCTCGCGTGTCCGCGGCCGCTTTACGTTGACGGAGGCGACGTTGCGCAAGCCGTCCGAACTGCTGTCGCGCACCAATGTCAGCGTCGAAATCGAGGGCGAGACGAAGCCGGCCTTAATGGCCGACTGGATCGGCCTGATTTATTTTGCCTAAAACTCGGGAACTGCAATCATGACAATCAGGTTTGACGGACGCGTCGCCATCGTTACCGGCGCGGGCAATGGCCTTGGACGCGCGCATGCGCTGGGATTGGCGAGCCGCGGCGCGAAAGTAGTCGTCAATGATTTCGGCGGCGCCCGCGACGGCAGCGGCGGATCGCTGACGCCAGCGGAAACGGTGGTCGAGGAAATCCGAAAGGCGGGCGGCGAAGCGATGGCTGACGGCGCCGATGTTTCAAATTTCGAGCAGGTCAAGGCAATGGTCGAGCGCGCGACCAAGGAGTGGGGCAGTGTCGACCTGCTCTGCGCCAACGCCGGCATCCTGCGCGACAAATCGTTCGCGAAAATGGAAATCGCCGATTTCGCGAAGGTGCTGGATGTGCATCTCACCGGCACGTTCTACTGCTGCAAGGCGGTATGGGACGGCATGCGCGAACGCAATTACGGCCGCATCGTTGTCACCACTTCATCGTCAGGCCTTTTCGGCAATTTCGGCCAGGCCAATTACGGCGCGGCGAAAACCGGAATGGTCGGACTGATGAATGTGCTGGCCGAGGAAGGCCGCAAGAACAACATCCGCGTCAACACGATTTCACCGACCGCGGCGACACGGATGACGGAAGAATTGCTTCCTCCGCAGGCGCTGGCGCTGATGAAGCCGGAAGCGATCACGCCGGCGGTGCTTTATCTCCTGGGCGAGGATGCGCCGACGCGCACCATCATGGGCGCGGGAGCGGGCTCCTTTGCGGTGATCAAGATACTGGAGACCGAAGGCATCAACCTGCCGCCATCTGACTGGACGCCGGATGCGGTTGCTGCGCACTTCGCTGAAATAAGCGACATGAGAAAAGCGAAGGCGCTGGAAGGCGCATTCCAGCAGACCCAAAAATACGTCGAGCAGGCCGCGGCGAGGGCAGGCGTTGAGTTGTAAAATGATGCCGTCATTGCGGGGCGCGAGTGTTTAAAACTCAAGTCGCTATCATCGGCGGCGGTCCCGCCGGGCTGATGGCGGCTGAGGTGTTGGCGCAAGGCGGCGCACATGTCGCGGTCTACGACGCGATGCCGTCAGCTGGCCGCAAGCTTCTGATGGCGGGGCGTGGCGGGCTCAATCTGACGCACAGCGAGGCGTTGCCCGCGTTTCTCGCACGCTACGGTGCAGCGATGCCGCGGCTCCAGGCCGCGATAACAGCATTTCCGCCAGCTGGCTTGCGCGAATGGAGCGAAGCGCTGGGGCAGTCGACATTCGTCGGCTCCAGTGGCCGGGTATTCCCAAAAGCATTCAAAGCCTCGCCGTTGCTGCGCGCGTGGCTGCGGCGGCTCAATTCCATGGGCGTGCAATTCGCGCTGCGCCACCGCTGGACCGGCTGGGACGAGAGTGGGCGTCTGTCGTTTCAGACGCCCGAGGGGAGGCGGGTTGTTGACGCGAGCGCGGCCGTACTCGCGCTCGGCGGCGCAAGCTGGCCGCGGCTCGGATCCGACGGATCGTGGGCGGAAAAGCTCGCGGCGAAGGGAGTGACGATATCGCAGCTGCGGCCGGCCAATTGCGGATTCATCGTCGCTTGGTCCGACATTTTTCGCGACCGCTTCGAAGGCCAACCGCTGAAAGGAAGTGCGTTGTCATTTGGCCAGCGCACTGTGCGCGGAGAAGCCACCATTACGCGCGCAGGTCTTGAGGGTGGCGCGATCTATGCGCTGTCGGCTGATTTGCGCGAGTCCATCGCCGGCTCAGGACAGGCAACACTCCACATCGCATTGCGGCCCGATCTCGAAATGCGGGACCTGATTGCGCGGCTGTCGGCGCCGCGAGGCAAACAATCCTTTTCGAACTGGCTGCGCAAGGCAGCCCAGCTTTCTCCTGTCGGCATCGGCCTGTTGCAGGAGGCGGCGATTGCCTCTGGCGTGTCGCTGTCGTCGTTGTCATCCAAAAGTCTCGCCGGATTGATCAACGGCGTGCCGATCAAGCTTAACGGCCTCGCGCCGATCGCGCGTGCGATCTCGACCGCGGGCGGGATATCGTTCGATGAACTCGACGCCGACTTCATGATCCGCCGCTTGCCTGGCACCTTTGCCGCCGGCGAGATGCTTGACTGGGAAGCGCCGACCGGCGGCTATCTGCTGCAGGCTGCGTTTGCGACCGGCGCGGCGGCGGGAAGGGGGGCGCTGAAGTGGCTGGAGAGCTAGGCCATAAATCGCGCTTGATTGGTGCTGGATCCCGGCCGGGTTCGAACCGGTGGTCGGGCAGAGACGACCTATGGGAGGAAATCTAATTTGTGTTCGTCGGTTCAAGGCACATGCAATTCCGTCATCTGTTGTTGTCGCTCGTTCTCGCGCTGATCATTGCCGGCCCGCTTCCGGCGCGGGCGGACGCTCCGGCGGCAAAGGATGTCGGCACGATCGGCGACTGCCTGCGCAAGCAGGACAACAACAAGGGGGGATCGCAGGAAGCCGACGAGGCGGCCTGCCTCATGACCGTGGCGAAGCCATGCATGGGCGGCGATGAAACGGGCGTGAGCTCGCGGCGCCAGATCGAATGCCTGGATCGCGAGCGGCTGGTCTGGGACAAGATCATCAACGAGTCCTGCAAGACCATGATGAACGCGCTCGAGCCCGACCAGCAGGCCAAGCTGCGCGAGATGCAGCGATCATGGATTCATACCCGCGATCTGACCTGCGCGTTCTGGTACGATTATTTCCAGGGTACGATGGCCAATCCGATGATCGCGTATTGCAACAACCGCGAGACTGCCCGGCGCGCGATCTTCCTGCGGATTTTTGCCACGGATATCGCGGACCGAAAATAGCGACCAGAGAAGACGATAGAGAAAACAATTCTGCGCATTCCTGGTTCGTGCACGTTTTTTCCGCTATGCCCCGAAAGCGCAAGTAATATGACTTCAAAGCGGAAGTAACTTCCAGGCACTACCGCAACTTCCCGCGCGCTGCGACCGGCAGCGTGCCGATGATCTCGTCGCCGCGCACCATCACCACCTCGTCCATCATGTTGACGACCACACAGACATGGTTCGGTACGATCCGCACCACGTCGCCGACGACAGGACGGGTGTTGCTGCGCGTAAGGTCAAGAAAGCCGTGTTCCTCGGCAAAGCGGGCGATCCTGGCCTCGGGATGTTCGAGAATGAGTCCATGGCCGTCGAGCCCGCCGCCGGTATCGGAGGTCAGGGTTTTCGAGCCGGCATCGAGAATTCCGCGATCCGCGCCGGCGCGGCTGACCACGGTCGAATAGATGCTCAGCGCGCAATCGTCCCACGATGCGACGCCGGCCGCGACCTGCATGCGATCATTGTAAATGTAGGTGCCGGGCCGATGCTCGGTGGCGCCCTTGAGTTTGCCGACATT
>DASXJV010000281.1:0-18266 GCA_036497205.1 Bradyrhizobium sp. | reverse complement strand
GGCCTCGTCTCCGCCGGCGCCATCCTTCACGGCCTCGGCCATTCGGTCGGCGACACCAGCGAGATTGCCGCCGACTGCCTGGGATTGGCCGAAGCCCGGCAATTGGGGAACGATCACCCGGAACGACTGCGATAGTTTCGGGACGATGGCATCGAAACTCGCACGATCCGACAGCAGCGAGTGAAACAGAAAAAGAGCGGGTCCCTTGCCCGACTGCGCAGCATTGACCGTGCCGTTGGCGAAAAGTCGATCCATGCGGTCTCTCTTTCAGGGTTGCGAGCTGCCTGCTTTGGAAGCGTCGTTCGTCGGCGCTTTCAGATTGATAAATCAAAATTCGCAGTTTTCAAGCTCTTGTCACTTGACGTGATATTTCACGGCTGCGAGACTATGGTCGAAATCCAGGGAAATTGCGATGCTTTTGCGCGATAACGTCTACGAAAACCTGCGATCTGATATTCTAACCTGCCGCCTGGCGCCCGGTGATGATATGCGCGAGCAGGAGCTCGCCGAACGCTATTCCGTCAGCCGCCAGCCGGTGCGCGAGGCCTTGTTGAGGCTCGAACGCGAGCATCTTGTCACCGTGCAGCCGCGCCAGGGCTACCGGGTCAATCCGATCTCGCTTGCGGATGCGCGCGACCTCCTGCGGTTTCGGCTGGCACTGGAGCCCGCCTGCGTCGCCGAGGCGATCGAGAACGCAACGCCGGATGTTCTCAAAGCGCTCGACGAATACCGGCGCTTCGCGGGCAACCACGAGGACTTCATCGCCTACAACCGCGCCTTTCATTCGGCCTTGGCGCATGCGTCGGGCAACCGCCGCATGGCGGCTGCGCTGTGCGATCTGATCGGACAGGCCGATCGTCTGGTGCGCGTCAGCGTCGCCAATGTGAGAGGTCACGATCCGACGCAACTGGTTGCCGAGCACGTCGCCTTGATTGAGGCGATGCAGCGGCGCGATGGTAGAGTCGCCGCGCGCATCATCAAAGCGCATATCAGCCAAACCGAAAAGCGTGTGCTGCCGGCGCTAAAGCGCAACGCAGTGATCGTCTAGAGCATGATCCGGAAAAGTGAGAAGCGGTTTTCCCTCGCGACAAACGCGAAGCGTTTGCGCGGAGATCATGCTCAAAACCAAGAGATGAGATCATGATCCGATCGGATCATGATCGAAGGGAGAGACGTTTGAATATTTCCGCCAAACCAACAACGTCAGACGTGGAGATCCACGGCAATTTCGTCGACGGCCGCGAGATCGAAGCCGGCAGCAGTGAGATGCTGGACGTCCGCAATCCCGCAACCGGCGATGTGATTGCACGGATTCCGAATTCGACTGCCGAAGATGTCGATCGCGCGATGAAAAGCGCGCGTGCCGCCTTTGAAGGCCGCGCATGGAGCGGCATGGATATTCGTGCCCGCGCGCGGCTGGTCAGTCGCCTGGCGGATGCCTTCGAGGCCAATCTGGAATCTCTGTACCGGCTGGAAACCCTCAACAACGGCCGTCCGCTCAACGAGACCCGGACGCAGCTATCGCGGCTGCCGGACTTCTTTCGCTACTTCGCGGGGCTCGCGCTATCGCGCCGCGACGCGGTCATCCCCGTCGAAGGCTCGTATCTGAACTATACCTTGCGCACGCCGATCGGCATCGTCGCCAATTGCACGCCGTTCAATCATCCGCTGATGATCCTGTGCAAATCGCTGGCCGCAGTGCTGGCGAGCGGATGCGTCACCGTGGTCAAGCCATCGGAATATACGCCGCTGACGACCTTGAGGCTGGCGCAAATCTTCACCGAGGCGGGACTGCCGCCTGGCGTGTTCAACGTCGTTCTCGGCCTTGGCCAGACTACCGGCAGGATGCTGGCCGAACATCCCGATATCAACAAGCTGGTGCTGACCGGCGGCACCGAAGCCGGCCGCATCGCCGGCGGGGCGGCGGCGAAAGTGTTTGCGCACCAGACCCTGGAGCTTGGCGGCAAGACGCCAGTGATGGTGTTCGACGATTTTAACGTCGATCAGGCCGTCAACTATGCTGCATTTGGCGCCTTTATCGGCGCGGGTCAAACCTGCGTCTGCGCGTCGCGCCATATCGTGCAGGCGTCGATCTACGACGAGTTCGTGGAGAAGCTGAAGGTCAAGACGCAAAACATTCGCATCGGCGATCCCTTCGATCCCTCAACGCAACTCGGGCCGGTGATCTCGGCGCGTCAGCGCGATCGCGTGTTGTCGTATTCAAGGTTCGGCTGCGAGGACGGCGCGCGGCTGGTGACCGGCGGCGCCCCCGCCCACGTGCCCGGCCATGAGAACGGCTACTTCGTCGAGCCGACGGTGTTTGCCGATGTGAAGTCCAACATGCGTATCTTTCAGGAAGAAGTGTTCGGGCCGTTCACTTCGGTCACGCCTTTCAAGGACGAAGCCGACGCGTTGCGGCTTGCCAATGATTCTCCGTTCGGGCTTGCGGCAGCGATCCGGACCCGCGACGTCGCACGCGCGCATCGCGTCGCATCCGCGGTCAAGGCCGGCATCGTCTGGATCAACGATCATCACCGGCTCGATCCGGCCTCGCCCTGGGGCGGCGTCGATGACTCAGGCATCGGGCGCGAGTTCGGCACCGAAAGTTTTGACGATCATTTCAACACCAAGAGCGTGCTGGTCGCGACCCACGACCAGCCGTTCGACTGGTACCGCGACACGGACCGCCAGCGACGATTGAACTGAAAAATAACCGACGGCTATTCCGCGTCCAAAGAAGACCGGCAGCCGGATTAGCTAACAAGGCGACAAAGGGGGAAATTGATATGACTCACGCAGTAAACGCCGGCGCACGTCTCGACCGGCTACCGATCTCATCGTTTCACTACCGAATTTTCTGGCTGGTCGGCGCCGGCATGTTTTTCGACGGATACGATCTCTACATCGCCGGTGGCGTGCTGGCGTCTGCGATCCAAACCAAATTTTCGACCGCTCCGCAAAATTTGCAATTCATTTCGCTGACCTTTGTCGGCATGACGCTGGGTGCACTGATTACCGGATTTGTCGGCGACAAGCTCGGGCGGCGGTTCACCTATCAGATCAATTTGCTGATTTTCGGGCTGGCGTCGCTGGCGGGGGCCTTCGCGCAGGATATGAATCAGCTCATCGCCTGCCGCTTCGTGCAGGGCCTCGGCTTAGGGGCCGAAATCGTAGTCGGCTATTCGACGTTGACCGAATTCGTTCCGCCGAAGACGCGCGGGCGTTGGCTGTCGATGATGGCGTTCCTGGTGGTGGCCGGATTCCCGGTGACGGCCTTGCTCGGCTACCTGATCATCCCGGCCTGGGGATGGCGCCCAATGTTCGTCATTGCCGGCGTCGGCTCACTGGTCGTCTGGTATCTGCGCAAGAATCTTCCAGAATCGCCGCGCTGGCTTGAATCGCAAGGTCGCACCGCGGAGGCCGAATCCTTGATGCAATCGATCGAAAAAGAATCCGCCGGCGGCGGCACGCTGCCGCCGGTGGTGGTGCCGGCTCATGTGCCACAGGTCACCGCATCCGACATGCTGAGGCCGCCGCTGCTGCAACGCTTGATCGTGGGCTCCTGGGTACTGATCACGATCAATACATTGATCTTCGGTTTCGTGATCTTCCTGCCGCAGTTCTTCCTGCGCCAGGGGCTCACCATCGCCAGTTCACTGGCCTATACGCTGGTGCTGTCAGCCGGATCGCTGGTCGGCTGTGCGCTTGGCGCCTATTTGTCCGACGCGATCGGACGGCGCGCGAGCATCATCGGCGCGTCGATCGTCACCATCGTCAGCGGCTACGTCTATGCCCGCTTCAACGCGGCGTCCGATCCGGCGATCGTGCTGGGCGTCGGCTTCGTGCTGATCGTCGCCATCTATGTGCAGACCGCGATCCTGTTCGGCGTCTACACCCCGGAATTGTTCCCGACCGAGATCAGGTTGCGCGCCAACGGCATCTGCAACACGCTCGGGCGGGGCGCCACCGTGATCTCCCCGTTCATCGTCGGCGCCTTGATGGCATCCCATCAGTTACCGGGCGTGGTCTGGCTGATGATCGGCCTTGTGGTGGTTCAGATCGTGGTGGTGTGGGCCTGGGGCGTGGAGCCGCGCAACCGCGGGCTGGAGGATGTCGCCAGCGCTAAAGCCTGATCGCACCACGCTCACCGTCTCAGCCTGTAGGGTGGACAAAGCGAAGCGTGCCCACCAACGGCTCGTCGTTTGAATTGCGGTGGGCACGGCGAAGGGCGCCTTTGCAGACCCTACAACTGAAGCAAGCGTCGTAAAGTCGGGTAACAACCCAACAATCGTCATGCCCGGGCTTGTCCCGCGCATCCACGTTTTGACTGCAGAACAGCAAGAACGACACGGATGGCCGGGACATCTAGCGCGAAGACGCGCTTCGCGCTTTTGCCCGGCCAAGACGGTGAATCAAATCACGCGTTCTTCAGCGCCACCCGAAACTCGGCTTCGGTCTTCGACTTCACCTCGTCGAGCGTGACGCCGTCGGCGAGCTCGATCAGCGCCATGCCATCCTTGCCGTGCTTGTCGATGGTGAATACCGCGAGATCGGTCACCACCATGTCGACCACTCGCTCGCCGGTCAGCGGCAGGTTGCATTTCTTCAGCAGTTTTGGGCCGTCCTTGGCGGAATGCTCCATCACCACCACCACGCGCTTGACGCCCGCGACCAGGTCCATCGCGCCGCCCATGCCCTTCACCATCTTGCCCGGGATCATCCAGTTGGCGAGATCGCCGTTCTGCGCCACCTGCATCGCACCGAGGATCGACAGATCGATGTGTCCGCCGCGCACCATGGCGAATGAATCGGCTGACGAGAAATAGCTGGTGGTCGGCAGTTCGGTTACGGTCTGCTTGCCGGCATTGATCAAATCGGGATCTTCCTGTCCCTCATAGGGAAAAGGTCCCATCCCCAGCATGCCGTTTTCGCTCTGCAGTTGAACGTCGACGCCTTCGGGAATGTAGTTCGAGACCAGCGTCGGGATGCCGATGCCGAGGTTGACGTAATATCCGTCGCGCAACTCCTTCGCGGCGCGGGCAGCCATTTGATCGCGGGTCCAGGCCATCAGATTTCCACTCCGGTTCCGGCCGCAGCCGCCTCAGCGCGCTTGCGCGTGGTACGTTGCTCAATCCGTTTCTTCGACGTGCCGACCTCGATGATGCGCTTCACGAACACGCCCGGCGTATGAATATGATCGGGGTCGATTTCCCCTGCCGGCACCAGGTGTTCGACTTCGGCGACGGTGATCTTCGCAGCGGTCGCCATCATCGGGTTGAAATTGCGCGCGGTCTTGCGGTAGACGAGGTTACCGGCGGTATCGCCCTTCCAGGCGTGAACGATGGCGAGATCGCCGAACAGTCCGCGCTCCATGATATACTTCTCGCCGTCGAATTCCTTCACTTCCTTGCCCTCAGCGATCAGGGTGCCGACGCCGGTCTTGGTGTAGAATGCCGGAATGCCTGCGCCGCCGGCGCGGATCCGCTCGGCCAGCGTGCCCTGCGGCGCGAATTCAAGCTCGAGCTCGCCGGCGAGGTACTGCTGGGCGAACAGCTTGTTCTCGCCGACATAGGACGAAATCATCTTTTTGATCTGCCGCGTCTCGAGCAACCGGCTCAATCCGATACCGTCGACGCCGGCATTGTTGGAGACCACGGTCAGGTTCTTCACGCCGGAATCGCGCAACGCATCAGACAGGGTCTCAGCAATGCCGCACAGGCCAAAGCCGCCGGACATGATCATCATGCCGTCCTTTAGAATGCCGTCGAGTGCCGATTTGGCGTCGGGGTAGACCTTGTTCATGAAAATACGACCTGATGGGAGGGAGGCACTGACGGCCAACAGCACTAATTGGGGATTATTAGGCGAATTCTTCGCAACGCGTCAATGCGGGGAACTTGCGCCCGGGGAGGTGGTACGGAACGCCAGGATGGCCTTGAAAGCGTCAAGAAAACCCATCAAGTTGCGCGGGTTGGCATGGGTGCCATCCAGGTTGGCGGTTGCCGGCTTGGGCAATGATATTTTTGCCGAACTCGGCTAAACCCGAGTTCGGTGATATTTGCCGAACTCGGATAAACCCGGGTTCGGTTGGCGCACCGCCCGCCTTTATTCAACTGCGACCCGACGACATCAACACGACCTGGATATCTCATTGACGATGGCCCAAGGAATGAAGCGCCTCGGGATGCCAATTGCGGCGTTTCTCGGCGTGGCGCTGATCGGCCTGGTCGCGACGTCCTGGTTTATCGACCGGGACGCCTTGCGCGAGGCGGTAGAGGCGCAAATCCGCACCGTGACCGGCCTCGACCTGGTGGTCAAAGGCACTATCGATGTTTCGGTTTTTCCGGGCAGCTACGTCTCCTTTCATGATGTGGGCTTAAAGGGCGGCGGCACGGCCGACCCCGCGCTCGCCGTCGACGTCCTGACCGCGAATTTGCGATTGCTGCCGCTCTTGCTGCGGCGTTTCGAGATCGCCGACGTCATGATGTTGCGTCCGCACATCCATGTCGTCCGCGACGCCAATGGCGAGAGCAATTGGACGCCGTTCATCGACACCATTGCGCGCACCATGAGGCCCGGCGCCGATAACCAGGTGTCGTTCTCGGAAATCAGAATCCAGGACGGTGTGCTCAACTATGAAGATACCGCCAGTCACGTGTCGGAAACGCTCGGAGATATCGACCTTTCCTTGGCATGGCCGTCGATCTCGCGTTCATTCGCCGCAACAGGGCAATTCGACTGGCGCGGCGAACGCGTCGACGGCAGCATCAGCGCCAGCGACTTCATTGCCGCGCTGTCGGGCGACCGGTCCGGCCTGAAGGCACGGCTCGCAAGCGCGCCGCTGAAACTGGCGTTCGACGGCACCATCGCCAATCGCACCAGCATGATGATGGAAGGCACGCTGACCATCGACAGCATGTCGTTGCGCAACGCCTTGCGCTGGACCGGCCAGGCGCCGCCGGGCAGCGGCGGGTTCGGCCGTTTCGCGCTGAAGGCGCGCGCCAATGTCGTCGGCCCGTCGATCGCATTGACCAACGTCAACGTCGAGCTCGATGGCAACGTCGCCGAAGGCGTGATGACCTACGCCAACAATGGCCGCCAGACACTGCAGGCGACGCTGGCCGCCGGCGCGCTCGACCTCACCCCCTATATCTCGACCTTCCGCCTGCTCGCCAGCGGCGCGCGCGACTGGAACAGGCAGCTGTTCGATTTGGATTCCCTGTCCACGACCGACCTCGACATGCGCCTGTCGGCGGCCGGGGTGACGGTCGGCTCGTCGAAACTCGGCCGCACCGCATTCGGCGCAAACTTGCGCGGCGGCGCGCTGGCGTTGAGCGTGGGGGAAGCGCAGGTCTATGGCGGCATCGCCAACGGCTCGTTTGCGGTCGCGCGCTCCGACGCGGTCGCCGACGTGAGGGCGCAATTCCAGTTCACCGACGTCGATCTGCAATCCTGCGCCAGCGAATTGTTCGGCATCACCAAGTTGTCCGGCCGCGGCAATCTCAATGTCTCACTGGTGGCCTCGGGCTCAAGCCCGTTTGGCCTCGCGCAGTCGCTCGACGGCACCGCCACCTTGACCGGCCATGATGGCGCGATCTCTGGCTTCAATGTCGAGCAATTGCTAAAGCGGCTGGAGCGTCGGCCGCTGTCCGGTGGCGGAAATTTCCGCAGCGGCTCGACGCCCTACGACAATCTGACCATCGCGGTGAAATTCAGCGACGGTATCGCCACCGCCGAGGATATCCGCGTTGAAGGACCGGCGGCGCGCATCACTTTGACCGGCACCGCCTCGGTGCCGGCGCGCGAATACGACATGAAGGGCGTTGCCAGCCTGACCTCGGCGCCGAATGCGCCGCCGGGCTTCGATCTGCCGTTCGTGGTGCAGGGCCCGTGGGACGATCCGCTCATCTTTCCGGATCCGGAAAGCCTGATCCGGCGCTCGCCGGCCTCGGCCCCACTGCTCGATGCGGTCAAGGATCGCAAGACCCGTGATGCGGTGCGCTCCGTGCTCGAGCGTTTCACCGGCGGCGGACAGAAACCCGCCGCGCCCGGTGATGCCGCCGCGGCGCCCGCGAGCGCACCGGCCGCCGTTGGGAGCGCGAAGCCGAACTGAGACTGTAGGCTTCGCGTTCCGTGTCCGCGTCGAGTCCGTTCAACTTTCTCAATAGCGGACGTCCGTTGGATTAGGTGGCACCTCAGTTTTGTGCAGGAGCCGACATCCGTCAGGCCGCTGGCCGGCATCATTCGGCAGCAGCGGACATGACTTCTGTCTGTTCGTGAAGGACGACTCCGGAAAGCGGATCGAACTCGCCGATCCAAGGAGAGCGGTCGAGAACCGCTGTGGTGTGCGCATAACCGGCTTCCCAACGCTGCCTGATGCCGGACGGACCGAAATCGATGTCCTTGGTGTGGTTCTCGCGATCGAGTTGCGGCGCCAGTAACCGGACCACATGCATCCGCGTCGGACAGCCGTAGCCGGCCAATTCACGAACCGCATCGCTGTTGCGCTCAGCCTCCGGTATCCGGGCGGCGAGTTGGCTGATCACGTGACGCAGCCGATGCGCCTGCTGCTGTCGCGAGATGTGGCTGGCGATCCGGCTTGAATACTGCACGTCCTTCTGTCGGTTAAGAACCTCCGCCATCGTGGTCGGTTCGGCGCCCGACGGATTCCACATATGGACCGCGAAGATCAGGGAATTCTTGCGGGGGGTGTCGTCGAACACTGCTTCCGTCGGAGTGTTCGAGAGAATGCCGCCATCCCAGTACAACTCGCCATCGATCCGAATTGCTGGGAACGCAGGCGGCAGCGCGCCCGACGCCATAACGTGTTTTACGCCGAGTTCGGAGTCGCGGCTGTCAAAATACCTCATTTGGCTGGTTCGGACATGTGCGGCGCCGACCGTCAGGCGCGGCGTGCAGCGGTTGACCAGATCGAAATGGACGAGTTCGCTCAGCGTCTGCTCGAGCGGTTCGGTGGAGTAGTATCCAGCCCGGTCCGCGCCAAGCGGATAATCGGCGCCCACGTGAGCCAGCGGATTGGGCTTGAAAAAACCGGGAATGCCATTCGCTATTGTTGACCAGTACGACAGCCTTTCGTTGAAGCCCGGAAACGCCCCCGGAAAGCTCCAAATCGGGCGCTGCTCCATTCGTTTCCAGAATTCCCGCAGGCGCAGCAATCGGTCCTGCGGGACATTGCCGGCGATCAGGCTGGCATTGATGGCGCCGATCGACGTGCCGATTATCCAGTCCGGTTCGATTCCCCCTTCATGCAGCGCCTGATAAACACCTGCCTGATACGATCCCAGCGCGCCGCCCCCCTGCAGCACAAGCACAACCTGCCCCGGAATAGACTTGCCGAGGGACCGGATATTTCTTTTATCCCGAAAGTGATTCATATCGCACTCTTGCGTCTTCAACTGAATATTCATGGCAATCCTTCCGGATGGTGATTTCGGCACCCTGCCTGTTCATCTCTGGCGAAATTTGCGCGGTCGGCGGGATGATTGGAAATGCCGTTTGGCTTCCGAAACCATAGGCGAGCGCTATTGCACTTCCGGTGTCATTGCCGGGCATTTTCGGCTAATTTGCCGGCGTGATCAGGCCCGGGCACGATTATGGAGATGCATCAGGTCCGCTACTTCCTTGCCGTTGCACGCGTGTTCAACTTCACGCGCGCCGCCGATGAGTGCAACGTCACGCAGCCGTCGCTGACGCGGGCGATCAAGCAACTCGAGGCAGAGTTGGGCGGCGATCTGTTTCGCCGCGAGCGTCCGGCCGCGCAGCTGACCGAGCTCGGCCAGCGCATGCATCCGCTGCTCAAGCAGTGCTACGAAGCCGCGACGGGTGCCCGGCAACTTGCCTCGTCCTTCAAGAGCGGCGAAGTCGGCGCGCTGAGGATCGCCCTCACCCACTCGATCGACCTTTCGCTGCTGATTCCGCATCTCGACCAGATCAAGCGGCTGTTCAACCGGCTGGAGTTCAAATTCCTGCGCGGCAGCAGCCGGGAGGTCGGAGAATTCCTGAAGAAGGGCGAAGCCGAACTCGGCATCGCCGCCGAAATCGGCGAGGATTGGGATCGCCTCGACGCCTGGCCCCTTTTCACCGAATATTTTCAACTCGTCGTCAACAAGCACCATCCGCTGGCGGGCCGCGACGGCATCAGCTTCGATGATCTCCGGAAAGAGCAGCTGCTGTCCCGTAACTATTGCGAACACGTGGATCGATTGAGCACATCGTTTCGCGATCACGGCATCGACGTCGATCACAGTCACGGGATTTCGTCGGAACGCGATTTGATCGAATTGCTCGAAGCCGATATCGGCGTCGCCATTGTGCCGCACAGCTCATCGATGCCGGATACGGTTAAGCGCGCCGCCGTCGACGGATTCGATTTGCGACGAACCGTTTACCTTTATGGCGTCGCCGGGCGCGAACGCACGGCCGTGGCATCGGCCGTGCTGCGAATGTTGCGCGGCGCCGACTGGTCGCAATATCTACATCAGGAAATCGGTTCGAAGAGTTCTTAGCGGTCCCGACTGGCGAGCCCCAATGCAGCGATCAGGTCGTCGATTTCCATGCGCTTGCGGAAGTCGGGATCGACGAACCGCGCCTTCACCAGCCCGTCGCGGCCGACTACGAAGGTCGCTGGAATCGGCAGCACCCAGCCGTCATTGCCGTGGAAGATCGACAAGTCCTGATAGGACAACAGCTGCTGTATTTCAGTTCCCAGCCAGATCGCAAGGTTCAGCGATAGCGCGTAGCCGTTATCCAGGTCGGTCAGAATCGGGAACGATGCGTCGGAATCGGATTTGAATCTCCCGGCAAATTCCTGAATCTCGGGCATGATCGCGACAACCTGGCCGCCTGATGCCTTGATCCGATCAAAGGCTCGAATCACGGCGCTGACGTTCAGTCTGCAATATGGGCACCAGTGACCGCGATAAAACATCACGGCGACCGGTCCTTTCTCCAGCAGCGAGTTCAGACTGATCAGCCGCCCGGTCTCGTCGGGCAGAATGAAAGGCGGCATCGGATCGCCGGGCCGCGGCGCGTTCTCTCCGCCTCCATTTGCGTGGACCCGCGCGACCAAGCGGTCAACCGCCTCGCCATAGGCCGGAAAGAATTCTCTCCCGGCGGCGGCGTATGCCTCCAGCCGTTCGTTCAACGTCCCTTCCATGTCGCGGCACTGCAGGAAGGCCAGTTTGAGACGCTCGGCATTGGCGGGCAATAGGGACGTCATGTCTTGCTCCGGCGGATTGGGCTCTCCAATTGAGATGGATACGAGAGGCGACATCAGAAGTGATGTTATTTGTCTGCGCGCCGCTCGCAAGAGGCGGCCTTCATTGCTCGCAAAAAATCCTTATCCCGTCGTTTCGGGCGCTGACCCATCAAAGGCTAAATTCCCCGGCGTTAGAAATGCCGTTGCCCAATCGGTTTGATAGCTTTGGGGCATTGCCCGGGCTGCAATACCGTGCGCATAGCGTCGCGTTATCGATTCAAGAGCCAACCGGCATTTCCCCGGATAGATGATTTCAACGATGGTTGCTCTCAGCCGGCCAGATCATTCTGGCGACGGCAGAACAGAGGAGACCACGACATGTTTAAACACACCGCAAACTCACGCGCGCGCTGGCAAGGCCTCGCTCTCGCCTGCGCTATCGCCGGATCGGCCGCAGCGACGTCGACCGCCTACGCCGGCGAATGTCCGGCCGACAAGATCAAGGCCAACGCGCGCGAGAAAGTCGCCTTCAAGCCGGTCGGCGTAACCGACGTCACGCTGGGCTCGATCGACCTGGAAAAGCAGCCGGCGCACCTCAAGGACCGCGAGTTACGATTCCGCAAGCTGACGATCGAGACCGGGGGCATCGTGCCGTGGCACAGCCACGACGACCGGCCGGCGCTGATCTATGTCCAGCAGGGCGAGATCGTCGAATACGCCAGCAACTGCGTCGATCCGATTGTGCACAAGGCGGGCGATATCAGGGCCGAGGTATTCGGTACCTCGCATTGGTGGAAGAACCTGGGTACCCAGACGGTCATTCTCTACGTCGGCGATGTCCGCAAGGATCCGCACGACCACAATATGTAACGAGCGCGTGCCACGCCTCATTGCTGCCGGATGTGACGCCCGGTGGTCCGCATATTGCCCCGCATGCCTTGGCGTCACATCCCCTTTCCATCCATGCTTTGTGAGGAGCGTCGCGCCATGACCGACATATCCGCGGAGATGAAATCCGAGCATACGGAAATCCAGGGCCATTCGACGGGCGTGGTGCTGCGATCAATTGTCATCGGCCTGACGGCCTTTTTGACCGTCGTCGACCTGTTTGCAACGCAGGCCATCCTGCCGTCCTTGGCGAAGCATTACAATGTGACCCCGGCGGCGATGGGCTTCGCGGTGAATGCGAGCACGATGGGGATGGCGGCTGCCGGCCTTGTCGTCGGATTCTTCAGCCAGCACATCGACCGCCGGCTCGGCATTCTTTTGAGTCTCGCCTTCCTTGCCGTTCCCACAAGCTTGTTGGCGGTCGCGCCTAATCTGGCCGTGTTCACGACCCTTCGCATCACGCAGGGATTGTGCATGGCGTCGGCGTTCGCGCTGACGCTGGCCTATCTCGGCGAACGCTGCAGTTCGATGGACGCGGGTGGCGCGTTCGCGGCCTATATCACCGGCAACGTCGCGAGCAACCTGATCGGCCGTCTGGTTTCCGCGGCGGTCGTCGACAGCCTCGGACTGGCTTCGAATTTTTATTTTTTCGCCTTGTTGAATCTGTCCGGCGCAGTCCTGGTATATTTCACGATCCAGCGGGTGCGCCCGATGGATTCGATGCCGGCCTCGCAATCGCCTTTCACCGCGACGATCGCCCACTGGCGCAATCCGGCGTTGCGGGCCGCATTCGGCATCGGCTTCTGTATCCTGTTCGCCTTTATTGGGACGTTCACCTTCGTGAATTTCGTCCTTGTCCGTCCGCCGCTGGCATTGGGGCGGATGGATCTGGGGCTTGTCTATTCCGTCTTCCTCCCCTCCATCGTGACAACCCTGCTGGCGGGCAAGGCTGTTAATCGCTTCGGAACGCGGCAGGCGATCTGGGGTGCGCTTTCAGTTGCGGCAATCGGCCTGCCGCTGATGCTGTCGCCTCACCTTGCGCAGATCCTGGCCGGCATGATTCTGGTCGGAGCCGGTACGTTCTTTGCGCAGGCCGCGGCGACCGCCTTCGTCGGGCAGGCAGCCACTGAAAATCGCGGCGTGGCGAGCGGGACCTATCTCGCCGCTTATTTCCTGGGCGGCCTTGTGGGCACCGCAGTGCTCGGCCAACTGTTTGACCGCTTCGGATGGACTGCCTGCGTCACCGGGGTTGGTGCATCGCTTGCCGTGGCCGCACGGCTTACGGCGCGCCTGAAGGAGTGAGATCAAAGCAAATCTTGTCCGACATCCCGAGGATTTGCTTGGCTGACAGCAAAAGGCCAGCGCTGTTCTCGTCATCGTCTAGCCAGAATATAGCACCGATAGTGATCGCATTTTAATGTCTGTTTTGGATTGACGGTCGAGAGCAAACGTAACCAAAATCAATGTACTGAAGTAATCCTCCTCGCAGGAGGTCCTCGTGAAGGAGCTCTCGGGCTACGCATTGTCGCCGCTGAGAGAGGGAGACATCGCTCTCTACCGGGGCTCCGGCAACGGTTTGCCCCCGATCCTGCTTGTCGCCGCGGAAGAAACCTCGCTCGGTTGCGTCGCGCGGCTCGAACACGAATATGCCCTCAAAGCCGAACTTGACCCTGACTGGGCGGCGCGCCCCGTCGTGCTGACGCACGACAGCGACCGCATGGCGCTGGTGCTTGAGGATCCCGGCGGTGCGCCGCTCGATCGGCTGCTCGGCCGGCCCCTGGACGTATCGCCTTTCCTGCGCATCGCGATCCCGCTTGCGGGCGCGCTCCGCCATGTGCATGAGCGTGGCCTGATCCATAAGGACATCAAGCCGGCCAATATCCTGGTGGACGCGGCAAGCGGCGGCGTGTGGCTGACGGGGTTCGGCATTGCCTCGCGTCTGCCGCGCGAGCATCAAGCCCCCGCGCCGCCGGAGGTGATCGCCGGGACGCTCGCCTATATGGCGCCGGAACAAACCGGCCGGATGAACCGCTCGGTGGACTCCCGCAGCGATCTCTACGCCTTGGGCGTCACCTTCTACGAAATGTTGACGGGGCAACTTCCCTTCACGGCTGCCGATCCGATGGAGTGGGTGCACTGCCACATCGCGCGGCAACCGGTGCCACCCAACGAACAGGTCGCGGGCGTCCCGAGGCCGCTCTCGGCAATCGTGATGAAGCTCCTCGCCAAGACCGCCGAGGAGCGCTACCAGACCGCCGCCGGTGTCGAGGCCGATCTGCGGCGCTGCCTGGCCGAATGGGAGTCGCACGGCCGCATCGGCCGGTTCCCGCTTGGCGAACATGACGGGTCGGATCGATTGCTGATCCCGGAGAAGCTCTACGGCCGGGAGCGGGAGATCGACACCCTGCTGGCTTCCTTTGACCGGGTCGTGGCCACGGGCACGCCCGAACTGGTGCTCGTGGCCGGCTATTCCGGCATCGGCAAGTCGTCGGTGGTCAACGAACTGCACAAGGTGCTGGTGCCGCCGCGTGGCCTGTTCGCGTCCGGCAAGTTCGACCAGTACAAGCGCGACATCCCATACGCGACGCTGGGCCAGGCGTTCCAGAGCCTTGTCCGTTCGCTGCTGAGCCAGAGCGAGGCCGAGCTTGGCCCCTGGCGGGACTCCTTGCGCGAGGCGCTGGGCCCGAATGGACAGCTCATGGTCAACCTCGTTCCCCAGCTGGAGCTCGTGATTGGAAAACAGCCAGCGGTCGCGGACCTGCCGCCGCAGGACGCGCAGAACCGGTTCCAGATGGTTTTCCGGCGGTTCCTCGCAGTGTTCGCGCGCAAGGAGCATCCGCTCGCCTTGTTCCTGGACGATCTGCAATGGCTGGATGCAGCAACGCTCGACCTCCTCGAGCATCTGGTCACGCACCCGGAAGTGCGGCACCTGCTGCTGGTCGGCGCCTACCGCGACAACGAGATCAGCCCCGCGCACCCGCTTCTGCGGACCCTGAAGGCGATCCGCGCGGCCCATGGGACGGTGCATGAGATCGTGCTGGAGCCGCTCGAGCTCAACGACGTTGGCCAGCTCGTCGCCGACGCGCTCCACTGCAAACCGGAACTCGCGCGGCCATTAGCCAAGCTGGTCCAGGAGAAGACCGGCGGCAATCCTTTCTTCGCGATCCAGTTCTTCACCGCGCTGGCCGACGAGGGGTTGCTCGCATTCGACCCAGTCGCGTCAGCGTGGCAATGGAACATCGATCGCGTCCGGGCCAAGAGTTACGCCGACAACGTGGTGGACCTCATGGCAGGGAAGCTGAAGCGATTGTCCGCCACCACCCAGGAAGCCTTGAAGCAGCTCGCCTGCTTGGGCAACGTCGTCCCGATCGCCACCCTGGCCCTGGTTCGCGGTGAAACAGAGGAGGCGATGCCCGCGGCACTCTGGGAAGCGATCCGCGCTGGCCTCGTGGTTCATCAGGACAAAGCCTGCAGATTCTTGCACGACCGAATCCAGCAGGCGGCTTACTCGCTCATTCCTGAAGCGCAGCGTGCCGAAGTCCATCTGCGCATCGGCCGCGCGCTGCTGGCGAGCATGACGGCGGACGAACTCGCCGAGCATCTGTTCGATGTCGCAAATCACTTCAATCGAGGCGCCACGCTTCTGGTCGACCGGGATGAGAAAGCGCGGGTGGCGACGATCGAGCTCCGCGCCGGGCGCAAGGCCAAGGCGTCGACGGCCTATGCGTCGGCATACGCCTATGTCGTGGCCGGCATGGCCCTGCTCGACGAAAGCGACTGGGACGGCCAATACGATTTAACGTTCAGCCTGTGGCTTGAACGCGCCGAGTGCGAGTATCTGACCGGACAGCTGGCATCGGCTGAAGCCCGGCTCGCGCTGCTGTCAACCCGCGCACGGACCATCGTCGATTCCGCCGCCGTCACCCGCGTGCGCATCAATCTCTATACCAACCTGGACCACAGCGACAGCGCTGTCGAGGTGGGCCTGGAGTATCTCCGGCGGTTTGTCGGCCGGTGGTCGCCGCACCCGACGGAGGAGGACGTACGGCGGGAATACGATCGGGTGTGGCACCGGCTGGGGTCCGGCTCAATCGAGGGGCTGCTCGAGTTACCGCTGATGAACGATCCGGACCGCTGTGCGACGATGGACGTGCTCACGGTGCTCACATCGCCAGCCCTGTTCACGGATTTGAATCTTTTTCGCCTCGTCGTCGGCCGGATGGCAGCACTCAGCCTGGAGTATGGCAACAGTGACGGATCATGCCTCGCCTATGTCTGGCTGGGCGGCATTCTCGGCACGTACTTTGGAGACTACCAAACAGGATTCCGCTTCGGCAGGCTTGGCCTGGATCTAGTCGAAAAGCGCGGGCTTGATCGCCTTAGCGCCCGCGTCTACCTGGTCTTCGCCGTCCACGTCGCGCACTGGACGCAGCACCTGCCGAGCTGCCGCGTTTTCCTGCGGCGTGCTTGCGACGCGGCGCAGCGCACCGGGGACCTTACTTATGCGGCCTATAGCCGCTGCGACTTGAATACCAATCTTCTCGCCTCTGGGGATCCGCTCGCTGACGTCGAGCACGAGGTCGAGAACGGGCTCGAATTCGTGGGGAAGGTGCGGTTCGGTCTCATCGGCGACATCATTACCGCGCAGCACAGGCTGGTCCGGACGCTCCGCGGACTGACACCGGACTTCAACTCCTTCAATGATGCGGAGTTCGACGAGAGCTGCTTCGAGGACCATCTGGATGGTAATCCCCGTCTGGTGGTCGCCGCGTCCCGCTACTGGATCCGCAAACTGCAGGCGTGCGTCTACGCGGGCAACGGCGCATCTGCCGTCGCGGCTGCGTCGAAGGCCGCGGCGCTGCTTTGGACCGTGCCGTCGCAAGTAGAGCTGTCTGAATACCATTTCTACGCGGCGCTTGGCCGGGCGGCGCGTTGCGATACGGCCGCGGCCGAGGAGCGGCCGCAGCATCTGGAAGCGCTAATATCGCATCTCGATCAGATAGCGATCTGGGCAGACAACTGTCCTGCAACGTTCGCAAACCGGGCGGCATTGGTTGGCGCCGAGCTCGCGCGTCTGGAAGGGCGGGAACTGGACGCGGAGCGCCTTTACGAAGAGGCCATCCACTCGGCGCGCGAGCACGGCTTCGTCCAGAACGAGGGCCTGGCCCATGAGGTCGCCGCGCGGTTCTACGCGGCGCGCGGCTTCGAGACCATCGCCCATGCCTACCTGCGAAACGCGCGGCACTGCTATCTTCGCTGGGGCGCGCTCGGCAAAGTACGGCAACTCGACCAGCGTTATCCGCGGCAGCAGGGGGAATCGTCTTCGCCCACCGCAACCTTCGGCGCGCCCGTCGAGCAGCTGGATGTCGGGACGGTGCTCAAGGCCGCCCAGGCGGTGTCCAGCGAGATCGTCCTTGGTGAGCTCATCAAGACGCTGCTGCGGATCGCGATCGAACATGCCGGCGCCGGGCGTGGCCTGCTGATCCTGTTCGCGGGCGACGAGCCACGGATCGCGGCGGAAGCGACGACAGGCCGCGGCCAGGTCGAGGTCACGCTGCGCCGGACGGCCGCCTCCCCAGCCGAGCTTCCCGAATCCGTGCTCCACACCGTGATCCGGACGCGGGAGAGCGTGATCCTTGATGACGCCTCGGCGCAGAATCCATTCTCGGCGGATGAGTACATCCGCCAGAAGCACGCCCGATCGGTGCTCTGCCTGCCCCTGGTGAAGCAGTCCAGGCTGATCGGGGTGCTGTATCTCGAGAACAACCTGGCATCGCACGTGTTCACGCCCACCCGGATATCCGTACTGGAACTGCTGGCGTCGCAAGCGGCGATCTCGCTGGAGAACGCCCGCCTGTACAACGATGTCAGGGAGCGTGAGGCCAGGATCCGCCGGCTGGTTGATGCGAACATCATCGGGATCACGATCTGGGATTTTCAGGGCCGGATCATCGAAGCAAACGAAGCCTTTCTCGACATGCTGGGCTACAGCCGTGAAGACCTGATCTCGGGTCGGCTGCGATGGACTGAGCTGACGCCAGCCGAGTGGCGCGACGCCGACGACCGGGCCGTCGCAGCGCTGAAGGCGGCTGGAACCGCCCAACCGCGCGAGAAGGAATACGTTCGAAAAGATGGCAGCCGCGTGCCGGTCCTGGTCGGT
>DASXJV010000280.1:0-32407 GCA_036497205.1 Bradyrhizobium sp. | reverse complement strand
TGGGAAGCCAACATCGACAAGGCGACCATCGCAAAATTCCAGCGCGAAATCGGCGCGATGGGCTACAAGTTCCAGTTCGTCACGCTGGCGGGTTTCCACTCGCTCAATCACGGCATGTTCGAACTGGCGCGCGGCTACAAGGCCGAAGGCATGGCGGCTTATTCCCGCCTGCAGCAGGCCGAGTTCGCCTCGGAGAAGCACGGCTATTCGGCGACGCGCCATCAGCGCGAAGTCGGCACCGGCTACTTCGACCTGGTGTCGACCACCATCACCGGCGGCAGCTCATCGACCACGGCGCTTCACGACTCGACCGAAGCGGCGCAGTTCAAGGCGCCCGGTTCGGACATCCACGTTCAGGCGGCTGAGTAACAGGAGGCTATCATGAATCAGGGCAGTAATTTCTGGGTGATTGGCGGCGAGTTCGGTTCGATGAACTTCCACAAGCTCGTGGAAGGTTCGGCCCAGGTCCAGGGCCCGTTCAAGACCCGCAAGGAAGCCGAGGACGCCTGGCGCGCGGTCTCGGAAGAGAACCGACACAAGGCCGGCGTGCGCTTTTCCATTGTGGAGGAGCCCTCTCGCGTTCCGGCCTGATCTGCCTGTCGACAGCTAAGAAACTTCCAAGGACAACAACGGCTCCTCCGTAAACCCGGGTGGGGCCGCTCGCGTCTCTTGCCGCTCCCGCTTGCGGAAACAAACGAAAGGCGTAAGCCCTTGGGAACAACCGGCCTTTGCGGACGGTGTGGTTACTGGTAGGTTAAGAACCTTCGCATTCATCAGGACAAAGGCCGCAAGCGGATGTCAGAGGCGCAAAATACCGGGAGCAATGCCGTCAGCGATTCCCGTCCCCTTCGTTTGCGCGATGCCCTGCGCCAGGCGCGGATCGAGGCTGCCGATCGCACCGGCGTCGTCGTCGATCTGCGCGACGCCGAAGTGGCCCGGCTCGAGATTCTGAACGAGGCGCTCGATCCGCTGTTCGCGCAAATTCCGGATTCTGTCGATCTGTTCGATCGCGGCATCAGCCAGGGCGAAACGCCGCGGCTGTGGATCGACGTTGTCGCCCATGTTCTGATGGGACGCGATAAGCGCATCTACCGCTTCGTGCAGGATACCCGTTTCGGCCGCATCGTGATCGCGGAATCCCACGATATCGCCGCCATTGTCGATGCCGTCACCGAGTATGTCGCTCGCCGCATGATCGAGCGCGAACACGCGCTCGTCGCCACGCCAGCGCCGGAACCGGTCATGATCGAGAAGCCGCGCCGCAGCGGATTCTGGATCTTTGCGCTCGGGTTCGTGGTCGGCGTGGTCGCGCTGTTCGGCGTGGCGCTGTTCGCGAGCTTGGGCAATCTCTAGATCAGCCGCGTCCGCTGCAACTGCTGGACGCGCAAGCTATCGTCGATGCCTCGGATGGTCTGTTCGCACCGCCACGCCGCGCCGTCGCGCTCGATCGAAAACAGATTATAGGCCGCCGCGGGATAGCGGCCATGCGCGACAGCGGACGCCGAGGGCACGCCGATCGCCGGGATGGTGCCCTTTGGCCCGTCGATCCATATCGTTGAATGAACATGGTCATGCCCGTGCAGGATCAGCTCCACGCCGTATTGCAGGAGCAGTCCGCGCAATTCGAATGAATCGGTCAGCCGCTTGGTGCGCGAATCCGAACGCAGCGGATGATGAATCAGCAGGATACGAAACGCCTGCTCAGCAGATAGCCCCGCCAGGATGCGCTCGAGCGCATCAAGCTGGGTGCGCCCGAGCCATCCCGTCGCCATCAGCGGTGGGGTCGGGACCGCCGACGATACGCTGACCAGCGCCAGCGGGCCGCGCCGGCGCAGCAACGGAAATGTGACGCCGGCGTCAGGCGTATCATCGCTGCCGAGATAATTTCCCCACGCCTCCGCAAAGCGATGCCGGGTAACGCGAACATAGGTGTCGTGATTGCCGGGGATCACGGTGACACGATCCGGCGCACCGACGCCCTCAAGCCATGCGCGCGATGGCGCAAATTCTGCCTCGAGCGCGAGATTGACGAGATCGCCGGTGATCGCGATGTGATCCGGCCCTTGCGCCTGCATGTCCGACACAAGTGCATCGAGCACGTCGCGCCGATGGAATTTTTGACGATTGCGCGTCCAATTGAGATAACCGAGCGCGCGTTTGCCGGCGAGATCGCGAAGCCGCGGAGCGGGCAGGGGCGGAAGATGCGGATCGGAGAGGTGCGCCAGTGTGAATGCCGCCATCAACCGCATCCAATCGGATGGCCTGTGAGATAGAACCACTGCACGATCATCTCGCGATACCCTGTGAAATCCCACAATGTAATGGCAAGCTGGCCGCCGCGACGCAAGGATCAAACGGGATGTCCGCAAACCTGAAATTTCGGTGGCGATGAACCTGCAGGACGTAAGAAAGAGCGTTGAGCCGGTGCTGCGGCGGATTTTTCATCTCTATTGGCGGTTCGCCCGTGGCATGACGCTTGGGGTCCGCGCCGTGGTGCTGGACGGCGATAACCGCGTGTTTCTGGTCAAGCACAGCTACGTCGCCGGCTGGCACCTGCCGGGCGGTGGCGTCGAAGTCGGCGAAACATTCCGCGACGCGCTGCGACGCGAGCTGGCGGAGGAGGGACGAATTGAACTCTCCGGCGAGCCGGCTCTGCATGGCGTGTTCTTCAATAGCCACGTTTCCCGTCGAGACCACGTCGCGGTCTACCTGATCAGGCATTTCCGGCAGGATCACCTGCCCGAGCCAAACCGCGAGATCATCGCCTGTGGTTTCTTCGAGGCGGGTGGGCTTCCGGCGGAGACGACCGAGGGTACTCGCCTGCGGATATTGGAAGTGCTCGAGGGTAGAGAGCCAATCGGTACATGGCGGTAGGGATCGCTACTTGTACCCGCGCCCAAAACGAGAAAGGTTATCTTGATCGCACGGTCGAACCGCGCGCGATGGGAAGAAGATGAAATATTTGAAGGCTCTTTGCGGCGTCGGATTCTTTGTGGTTCTGGTCAGCAATGTTTGGTCGATATCCGGTTGGACTGAAATCCGGGGAGTTTATGACGATATCTGCTATTTGCGGCAGGCTCATCTTTTCCAGAGATTCGGGCTCGATGGCCTGGATACGAATATCTCGCGGGATGACGATCGCTATCTGTCCGAAAAATTGAAAGCGATGGATTTTGCGACCTGGAGCGACCCGACGACGGCACCCTGTCATACCTTGATGCCAGCGACGAAAAAGCTGGTAATGCAATATCCGCCGGGAACCGGCTTCATCCTGGCGCTGTTTCCGTCCGAATTTCAGGTGATTCCACTGTATGTGTTAGCTTCAGTCGTCGCTTTTGGTTTTGCGCTTGTCGCAATTACTTACGCATCGACGGTATATTCCCTCATGCTTGTAGCGGCCTTCGGCGACGCGGTCATTTACCTGATGATCAATCCGACCAAGGCGAGCTATTCGATGGCGCCCACGATGATCGTTTGCGCGCTCGCAGGTTTTCTGACCGCAAAGCTCTTTGTTAAGAAGGGGCAGCGGCACCGGCTTGTTCTCACCGTAATGATTGGCCTTCTCGTCGGTCTCGCGGTCAATTTCCGGCTGGCCAATCTGTTTCTCTCCGCCGGTTATTTCCTGTTCTTTTTGGTTTCATTCTTGCTGTCTCGAAACAGAGAAACGTTGCTGCAAGGCGTGTTGTTCGGGATGGCATTCCTGATCGGAATCGTGCCGACGTTGCTGGCGAATGCGATCAATGCCGGCAGCCCGTTCTCGACCACCTATGGGGGCGCTGATGTGGTGCCACCGGAGTTGAACTCAGGCGTGCTTTGGGCCTATTTCGGCGATGTGCAGTTTGTCTTACTCATCATTGCTGGTACATGGACCGCGCTGAAATGGCGTTCGCACCATCAGAGCGGTATGACCCAGGTTGCGCTCGTCGTCGCTGGAAATCTTGTGACGAACTTGATTTTCTTCATGACCCACCCGGTTTTCACTCCCTACTATACAATTCCGATCGCGATGCTTTCGTTGTGGACTCTGCTGTTCGCGACTTTGATTCCGCATCGAGAAACCATCGGAGATAGCCTTATCTTCCGGCAACCGGTAAAAGCCTGAGCGATGCTGCGGCAGAAAATGATTCGGCAGGCGGTCCGACGATGAAAACACCAACCATGCGGATCGCCGTTCTGGTGCCGTGCTTCAATGAGCAAGCGGCAGTTGCCACCGTCGTCGCCGATTTTCGTAAAGCGCTGCCATCGGCCGAAATCTTCGTGTACGACAACAATTCGTCGGATCGCACCATCGCGGTTGCGCGCGAAGCCGGCGCGCGGGTGCGCAGCGAGCGGCGCCAGGGCAAGGGGCACGTGGTTCGGCGCATGTTCGCCGACATCGACGCCGATATTTACGTGCTGGTCGACGGCGACGCGACCTACGATGCCGCCAGCGCGCCGGGCATGATCGACGCGCTGTTATCGGATCATCTCGATATGGTGGTGGGCTTTCGCATCGATCAGGCCGAGGCCGCCTATCGGCCCGGCCATCGCACCGGCAATTGGATGCTGACCAGCTTTCTTTCCTCGGTGTTCGGTCAGGCCTTCAAGGATATTCTTTCCGGCTATCGCGTGTTCTCGCGGCGCTTCGTCAAATCCTTTCCGGTACTGTCAGACGGTTTCGAAATCGAAACCGAGCTGAGCGTCCACGCGCTTGAGCTGGCATTGCCGGTCGCCGAGATCGATACGCCTTATTACGCCCGGCCGGAGGGATCATTCAGCAAGCTCAACACCTGGCGCGACGGTTTTCGGATTCTCGGTACCATCCTGAAACTCTACCGGTCGGAAAAGCCGTTGCGTTTTTTCACGGCAATCGGAATTTTTCTGACGCTGGTGTCGATCGGTCTCGCTATACCCATCATCGTTACCTATCTCGAGCAAGGCGTCGTTCCTCGTTTGCCGACCGCGGTTCTCTCTATGGGCCTGATGATTTTGGCGGTGCTGTCGGTGTCGTCGGGACTGGTGCTCGACACTGTGACGCGCGGACGCCGCGAGATGAAGCTGCTGGCCTATTTGTCTCAAGCCCCGATCAACAAGACCTGATATGGCTCGAAATCGGGCGCGGCTGGGACGATGGACCACGCATCCGCCAGATGCTATCTCCGCCTGACATGAGCGATCTCTCTCTCTCAATTCTGGCCGAAACCGCCAACGACGCCCAGGCGATCGAACGGCTGCACGAGCGCACGTTCGGCCCTGGCCGCTTCGTGCTGAGCGCCTATCGGCTTCGCGAGCACGTCGATCACCTGCTCGATCTGTCGTTCACGGCCAGGATAGGCACGCTGCTGGTGGGCTCGGTGCGCCAACTGCCGATCTGCATCGGCGACACCAAGGCTTTGCTGCTGGGGCCGCTGACGGTCGAACCGCCGTTCCGCAGCCGCGGCGTCGGCCGCGCGCTGTTGGAGCGCGCGCTGAAGGACGCAAAAGCAAGGGGGCATCGCCTCGTGGTGTTGGTCGGCGACGAGGCCTATTACAGACGCGTCGGCTTCAAGGCGATCCCGAAGGGCAGGGCGACGATGCCCGGTCCAGTCGACTACAGCCGCCTGTTGGTGGCGGAGCTCGTCGACGGCGCGTTCGCCGATGCTTCCGGCGCGATTCGCCCCGACTGGAGCTTCGCCAAGTAGAAATCGAATCGACGGAAGCGCTCCATGATGCACCTCTCCCCGCTTGCGGGCGCAAGCGGGGAGAGGGACAACATGTCAATGCACCGCTCTTAGCTAACCTGAACTCACCAGCTCTAGAATTTCAAATTGGCAAACGCCCGGACGCCGATGCCCGGCAGCAGCACCTCGTCCTTGGTGTACGAGACGGAGTTGCGAATATTCTCGTTCAGGAGGTTGTTGCCAACCAGGCCTACATATATTTCGCGCGCGCCGAACCAGGAAGGATCCAGCGTCGTCTTGTAGCTGACCTCCGCCTTCAACAGGTTGTAGCCCGCCGTCGGCGTTTCCCCGATAGGCGCAATGTCGTTCTGCGCGAAGGCGTGCAGCAGGTTGATGCGCGCGAGCCAGTTGGCATCGCGCCAGTAGAAGCCGCCCCCGACCCGCACCGGCGGAATCCGCGGCACGTTGGTGCCGTCGGTGAAGGTGGCGCGGACGACGTCGAACTGATCCTCGACGCCCCAGATGCCGCCATAGAGCGGCCCGACATCGAGCTGGCTCTGGAATTCGCCGCCGCGGAAGATCGCATCCCGTTGCGAGTACACAGCCTGCTTGAGATCGGCGTCGGGGGTGCCGCAGGAATCGAAATCCCCGCCACACATCACGCCGGTCAACCGCCGAAAGATAAAGTTATCGAAGCGGGTGTAATAGGCCGTCGCTTCGAATCGCAGTGGCCCGGTGGCCCTTCGCAATCCGACTTCGACCGATTTGGCGGTTTCGATGGTCAGGTTCGGATTGCCGATATCGAATGTCGCCGTCGCGTCGTGCGCCCCGCGAGAGAACAACTCTGCCGGCTTCGGCGCGCGCTCGACATATTGCGCGGTGATGCTGCCGACCAGATCGTAGGGAAGGTTCTGGAGCAGACCAACGCTGCCGCTCTTCGGCGTAAAATTCAGGTTTCGTGCGATGCTCGTCTGTGGATTGCCGTCGGGCAGAAAATCGGCAGGAAAATTGGGCGTCGAACCGAATAAGTCGACATGCTCGATCCGGCCGGCAATCTGGGCTTTGGTCGAAGGGGTAAACTGGAATTCATTGAAGACGTAACCTGCTTCACGGGTGTTACGGTTCGGGTCCCAGAGCCCATTGAACAGTGTGCCGGGATCATCGGGGCTCGGCGCGGTCAGTTCCTGATGCGCCGCCTGCAGGCCGAACGCCGTGGTGATGGTCGCAAAGCGCGCATTGAACGGCATTAACTGGACTTCGACACGAACCTCCTGCTCCTTGTTGGTGAAGGTCTGCCGCACGCCGTCCGTCGTTGGATCGGCGGGGTCTGCCAAGCCGATCTCATTGTGTCTGTAGTCGGTAGCGCCGGCCCAGAACCGCACGGCATCGATCGCCGCCGAGTCGGGCCGATATTCGCCCTTGGCGGTGATCTTGGTCTGATGCGCGTCGATGCGGGTCTGGTGATCGGCGCCATCGATGCCAGGAATATGATAGAGCGTATCGTTTTGCGTGATCGCAGCGCCGATAAAGCCGCCCTGGAAAATATACGATCCGCCGATCGACGCACCATCCGCCTGCATGGCCGAATTCGGCTGCCGGCCGTTGAACGGCTTAGTGGGATCAGTCAGATACGGATAGCTCGGGATACTGTAGTCGGTGGCCTTGCGGCCATAGGCGTCGGCATGGAACGCGAAATTACCGCCGCCGGTATCGAGCAGGATGCCGCCATCGACACCCCGGTCGACGGAATTGACGGCTGTTCGGGTCTCGACGGTTGTGCAGGCGGGCGCTCCTGCGCCCACCTGCGGAGCCTTGGCCGGCAGGCCATAGGTCTGGAACGGAGCGGCCGCGCATACAGGCAGGGCGTCCGGGATGCGGTTGTTGGTTGCGCTCACGATACCGCCGATCGACTGCGATCCGTAGCGCATCGCCGCCGGACCGCGGATGACTTCGACCTGGTTTGTCGCCAGCGGATCGACCGGCACGGAATGGTCTTCGCCGAGATCGGAAGCGCCGCCAGCGTTGACACCATTTTCGAGAATGCCGACGCGATTGACGTCGAGACCCCGGATGATCGGCCGGCTCGCGGCGCCCGGCGCGAAGGTTGAGCCGGTAATGCCCGGCTTGGAAAAAAGGAGATCGCCGAGCTGGGCGGTGCCCTCGCGGCGAATTTCCTCATTCGGTACCACGGTGACGGTCGCAAATTGATCCGTCACGATCGGCAGCACGCCCTGTTGAGGCGCGGGAGCGGCCGGCGCAGGCGTGGCTTCCGGCGCGCGCTCACGGGTGCGGCCGGGAACGGCGCGAGAAACACGCACAGGTGTTCGTGCCGGGACCACGTTGCGTCTCACGATCGGACTTGGCGAGGTCACCGTGATCTCGGGAAGCTGGGTGGCGGGCGGCGGAGCGGCGTCCTGTGACATTGCGTTGCTGCTTATGCCGCAAAGCACCAGCCAACTCGCGCCGCTGATGTGGAAAGCACGTCTCACAAAAATTGCCATGAACCAGATCCTGATAAAAAAGCTGCGCCTTGTTCGTCGTTAACGAATCTGCAGCGCCTGCCGTCGATGCGCGACGGACTGATTTCTATTTGCCCCTCGGTTGATCGGCCACGCATCCGCGGCGATCCCACTGAGGTCATCAAACAATCGATGTCAGGAGATGGGGGGAGCGCGAGGCTGAAAAGCGACGCGAGCGGAGTTCAGATGGACGAACTCGGCGTCGGTGGTCAGGTATAACAATTCCACGGCCTGCGGAAGCAACAACAGCGGTGGCGTCGCAAACAGGACCGCGTTCGCCAGCGCGATAGCGGCGCAGATCGCGCAGGGATCGCTCTGTTGCCGGTCGGAATCCTGATCGGACGCCGGCTGCTGCCGGGCAGGCTCACCGAATGCGCCGCCTGCGGGGAGGCTGCTGGCGTAAGGCGGGTTGGACTGCGCCGGGCCTGATTGAATGGCCGGCGCCGCCCGCGCAGCACCCCCGTGGAAATGCCCGAACGACAACACAAACTGAATCGCCAGCGCGAAGAGAGCGAGCCGAGACCCGTGTTTGATGTTCGACCGAAACCACTTCATACCGATAGGCACCCTGCATCGCAGGAGGCCGAAGCATCTCGGCCGCCCCGATGTTATAATATTACATCACATCACAAGGATCGACGAAGGGTGTCAACCGTGATCTATCCGCGTGTTGGCAGAATTTGGCAAGGGTGTGTGATTCACGCAACGCCAAGCGACGCGAGTTACGATCAACGCCCCTCGCGCAGCCAGGTGGCTGCGAACGCGCCGAGCAGCAGCAGCAAACCGATCAGGCCGGCGAACAACGGCAGCACCCCGACGCCTCTGACGACGCTCGCGTCGCGCATTTTCACGCCCATCCAGCCGTCGCCGCGAAATACGCTGGAGGCGCGCACCGGCACGATGCGTGGAAGCTCAACGCTCGAGCCATCCACGACGCGCCTTGCGTCACCGCCGGTGGCCTGCGCCAGCGGCTTCAGCATTTCGGTTGTGGAAGTAACTTCCGAAAATTCCTTTGGGTTGGTCGGGCCGACATTGATCAAGGCTTTCAACGTACCATCGGTTGCCTGCCACAGACCGAGTTCGTTCGCGGGAATCGTCGAGCGCCATGTTCCGGGTTCGCTGGCGCTCAGCGTCAGCTCGCGCGATGCCCCGGTGGGCGAAGTCACCGTCACCGGTGCGACGCTGTCCGCCATGGTCTGGCGCAGCACCACCAGGTCGTGCCCCTGGACTTGCAGCCGCAATGCTTCTTCCTCCAGATCAGGTTGCTTCATCAGCCAATGCGACATTCGGCGTAGCAAATCGAGATGCGGCCCGCCGCCCTCATAGCCGCGCGCCCATAACCAGATGTGATCCGACAAGAGCAATGCGACGCGCCCCTCGCCAAATCGCGACAGCAGCAGCAGCGGCTTCCCGTCGGCGCCCGTCATGACGGGAGGGCTGCTTGCATTGCGCGTCTCGACGGTGCGAAAGAACCGGCTCCAGTGCGGCGGCTCGGTGCCTGATCCCTCCAGTCCGCGGGTCACCGGGTGGCGTTTGCCGGCGTCGCTCAGATGCGCGTAGTACGGTTTCTCCGTGACGCCGACCGGCTCGGCCGGTAGCACCGAATCCAGCGGCGTGCGCCAGATACTCGTGGTCGAGGCATAATCGGGACCTGCCGACACCAAGACCGCGCCGCCGGCGCGCACGTAACGCGCGATGTTGTCGAAGTAGGCGATCGGCAGCACGCCCTGGCGCGCGTAGCGGTCGAAGATGATCAACTGGAATTCGTTGATCTTCTGCTGAAACAGTTCGCGGGTCGGAAATGCGATCAGGGACAATTCGTTGATCGGCGTTCCATCCTGCTTTTCCGGCGGGCGCAAAATCGTGAAATGCACGAGATCGACGCTGGCGTCGGATTTCAGCAGATTGCGCCAGGTGCGCTCCCCGGAATGCGGCTCGCCGGAGACCAGCAGCACCCGCAACTTGTCGCGCACCCCGTCGATCGCAACCACCGCGCGGTTGTTAACCTGCGTCAGCTCATTATCGAGCGGAGAAGCCTCGATCTCGACGATATTCGGCCCGGCGTGCTTGATATCGACATCGACGTTGACGGTCTGACCGCTCAGGACGGTGCGTTCGTTGATCACTTCGCCGTCGCGGCGCACCACGACTTTTGCGCGCTCACCGCTGACGCCTTGATCATCGAGCCGGTAGGTGATGGTCTGGACCTGTCCGACGATGCCGAAGCGAGGTGCGGCGGAAATCGCAATGCGCCGGTCGCGTTCGTCCTTACGTCCGGTGATCAGTGCATGCACCGGCGCCTGAAATCCAAGTGCCGCCGCGCTCGCGGGAATGTCATGCACCCGCCCGTCGGTGATCAGGAAGGCGCCGGCGACGCGATCGACAGGAACGTCAGACAGCGCCGACGACAGCGCGCCGAACAATCGGGTGCCATCGGTTTCGCCGTCGGCCTGGCCGGCTTCGACGACCCGCACCTCCAATCCCTTGACCTTTTTGAGGCTGTCGACCAGCGCCTCCTGCGCCTGGCGCGTTTCGCTGGTGCGCGAGCCGAAATTCTGGCTGGGACTCTTGTCGATCACGACCGCGGCCACCGATGATAACGGCTCGCGGTCCTCGCGGGTAAATGACGGATTGGCCAGCGCCAGCAGGATGAGCGCCAGAGCCGTCACGCGCACCGCCGCGCCGCGTGCCCCCCCCAACAGCAGCAATCCAGCGATCACAACGATGGCGGCGGCCGCCAGCCAAAGTACGAGCGAGGGGACGAGCGGTGTAAATGCGATGCCATAGTGCATACCGCCGCTCCTACTGCCCGAGCCGTTCGATCAGCGCCGGCGCGTGCACCTGGTCCGCCTTGTAGTTTCCGGTCAGCGTATACATCACGATGTTGACGCCGGCGCGGAAGGCGAATTCGCGCTGCCGGGGCTCGCCCGGAGTAAGCGGCAGCATTGGCTGGCCGTCAGGACGTAGCGCCCAGGCGCCGGCAAGATCGTTGGAGGTGATGATAATCGGCGAGACACCGTCTCCGCCTCGGGCCGGTCGCGACGCGGCCTCGTCGTCATCATCGCGCGGCAACGTTTCAACCCAGGTCTGGCCCGAGTTGAATCGGCCGGGAAAATCGCGCAGCAGATAGAACGTCTTGGTCAGCACGTGTTCGCGTGGCACCGGCTCAAGCTCGGGAACGTCGAGCGCGGAGAGAATATTGCGCAACGCCTGCATGCCCGGCGTCTGCGATGCGCCTGCTTCTCCCGGAGGCGCCTCGACGGCATCGCGGGTATCAAAGAGGACGGTGCCGCCCTGTTTCATGTAGGCGTCGATGCGGTTGATCGCGTCTTGCGGCGGCTTCGCCGCTCCGGGCACAACGGGCCAGTAGATCAGCGGGAAGAATGCAAGCTCGTCGTGCGCAGGATCGATGCCGACAGGGTCGCCCGCCTCCAAAGCCGTGCGCTGCGCCAGAAACAAGGTCAGTCCGGACATACCGGCCTTGACGATGGAATCCACGTCGGCGTTGCCGGTGACGACATAAGCCAGCCGGGTCTGCGAGACCGCCTTGATCGCGAAATCATCGTTGTTTTCGGCGCGGGACGGCTGTGGCGCGGCCAACATCGTGGACAAAGCGAGGGCGAACGCCAAAGCAGCCGGCGCCGCGCGCCGCCTCAGCAACCCGGCAATTCCGGCGCCGAGCAACGCGACGATGATCGCATCGATCAGGAACAAGGCCAATGACGACGACAACAGGATGCCGCGCAGATCCCGCGGTTCGGCGTTGGTGTAGCTGGCGTGGCGCGCACGCAGGCCTGCTGTGTCGAGTGGCGCGATGCGGTCGGCGGCCGCCAGCGCATTCACCGCGAGAGGACCGTCGGCTGGACCATAGAATCCGGGCGGATGATCGATGGTTGCCCGGTCCCGGAAGTCGGCGGGCATTGGCTTTGCGGTCGAGGGCGGCGGTCCGAACGCGCCGAAACCATCGAGCGTACGCAGCGGCGCCACGGTTTCGACTTTCGCTTCGCTTGCGGCGCCCGCGCCCGGACTGGACGTGTAGCCGGACATATCGACGATACGCCTGAGCATCTCGACGAAGGTGCCGGACATCGGCAGATCGGACCAGCGCATGTCGGCACTGACATGAAACAGGCTTACCACGCCCTTGCCGCGATGTTCGCCCGTCACCAGCGGTGTTCCATCCTCCAGCGAGGCCCAGCTTTTCGTCGCCAGCACCGCATCCGGTTCGGCGAGCACCTGCCGGTTGACGCTGATGTCCTTTGGTACTGCGAGGCCGGCGAAAGGTCCATCGGCCGCGAACGATGCGAGGTGCTGCGGCTTTTCCCAAGTGAGACTTCCGCCCAGGCTGCGTCCGCCGCGGCGCAGCTTCACCGGTACCAGGTCGTCATCCGCCTGCGCCAGGCGCGGGCCGGCGAAACGCACCAGCACCCCGCCTTGCTCGATCCATGCAGCCAGACGCTCGCGAATCTCGGGAGACAGCGTGCCGACGTCCGCGAGCACGATCATCGGCAGCTTCTGGTCGAGAAACTGAGTGATCGCCTGTTGTGGCGCGCCACGATCGCCCAGCCGCACATCGGCAAACGGAGCCAGTGCGCGGGTAAGATAGAACGTCGAGGCCAGCAGAGGCTGCGCCGTATCATTGGTCGATCCGCTGACGATGCCGATCGCGCGCCGCCGCCACCGCTTGTCGAGCAGTTGCACCGCGCCGGCGGATCGTTCGCCGGCGATTTCAAGCCGTGCGATATCGTTGCGCAGTTCAACCGGAAGATCGAAGGCCGCTTCGGTTTCGTGAGCCTGCGGCGCAAAGGCATAACGGGCTTCACCGATCGGTGAACCCTTTGGGTCGATCGCGCGCACGACCCCTGCGGCAACGCCGCCATTCGTGCGCAGCACTTTCACGGTCATCTTCGCCGCGGCGTTTTCGGCTGCCGCCAAAGCGAGCGGCGGTGGGGTGCCGCCCTCAAAAATCGTCAATGCACGATCCCCGATCGTTTTGCTTAAGCCTTGGAGAAATTCCGGTCCGCGCCCGGTATCGACGCCATCGGACAGCCAGGCGATCTCGCAGTCGCCCGTCGCCTTCAGGAATCGCTCGATGGCGGGGAGGGTTTCAACCCGCTCGATCGAATAGGGTTTTGGCGCGAACTGGCGCAACGCCACGCGCGCCGTGCCGCCCGGCATCAGTGTGATGTCACGTGCGGGCTCGGACAGCGGAACGAGAGCAACGCCGCGCCGGTCGCTGTCGGCATTCGCAATCAATTCGTCCGCGGCCTTGATACGGGCGTCCCAGCTGGAGGCTGCGCTCCAGCCGTCGTCGAGCAGAATCACAAGCGGCGCGCTAGAGCCGGCAAGTCCGGTTTGCGGATTCCAGATCGGCCCTGCGGCTGCTAAAATCACCAGCGCAGCGGCCAATAGGCGCAATGCCGTCAGCCACCATGGCGTGCGCGACGGGGTTTCTTCCTTCGGCGCGATGTCGAACAATAGCCGCGTTGGCGGGAACTCAACGCGCCGCGGCCGCGGCGGCATTACCCGCAACAGCCACCACAGCACGGGCAGGCTCAACAGGCCCAGCAGCAAAAATGGTTCGGCGAAAGAGAGAGGCAGCCCGGCGATCATGCGCTTCGCCCCGCTTTGACCGTCGTGGTGCGCGCGCTTCCCTTGCTCACCATCATGCCGCTGTGCAGGAACAGCAGCAGTTCAGCGGCCGAGCGGCTGGTGGTGTGGGTCGAGAACAGCCAGTCGAGCTTGTTGGTTTCGCTGCGAATTTCGTCACGATGAAGCGCCACACGCGCAACGTAGTCGCCGGTCCATCTTTCCGCACGGCCGGCGGTGATAACGCCGCCGCCTTCCGGTTCGACGAACTCGATACGGCCGGAATAGGGGAAACTCTCTTCAGCGGGATCGACGATCTGGACCAGCGTGCCGTGCGCACCGGATGCCGACAATCCGGCTAGCATGGTCCTGATTTCGCTGATCGGCGACCAGAGATCCGACAGCACCACGATAGCAGCCAGCGCTGACGGCACAAACGACGGCGGCAGGCTTAGGCGGTCTGCTTCATCATGCAGCATCGCCTGAGCCATCTTGTCGATCACGCTGCGGCTCGCGGTCGGGTTCATCAGGCCCGGGATGCCAACGCGTTCGCCGCCCGCGACCAGCAGTTCGGCGAGCGCAAACGTCACGATCAGCCCGCGTTCCAACTTGCTGTCGCGCGACTGTCTGGATGCAAACGCCATCGACGGCGAGCGGTCAGGCCACAGCCACACGGTGTGCGCGGCCTCCCATTCCTGCTCGCGGACATAGAGATGATCGTCGCGCGCCGAGCGCCGCCAGTCGACGTTCTGGGACGGTTCGCCCGAAACGAAGCGGCGGTATTGCCAAAAGCTTTCTCCCGCGCCGGCGCGCCGCCGTCCGTGCAGGCCGTGAATTACGTTGGCGGCGATGCGGCGAGCTTCAAGCACAAGACGCGGCAACGATGCGGCGAGCGTTCGGCTTTCGCCATCGGCACGTCGGATTGCTGTGATCTCCCGGGTTGCGTGCTTGGTCTCTGCGGCCATCAACCAATCCGCGCCTTCAATTGCCTGATCACGTCGGGAATGGTGCGGCCTTCGGCGCGGGCGGAAAACGTCAGCGCCATGCGGTGCTTGAGGACGGGCTCGGCCAGATCGAGCACGTCATCGACCGAGGGCGCCAGGCGGCCGTCGAGCAACGCGCGCGCTCGAACGGCGAGCATCAGTGACTGGCTGGCGCGGGGACCCGGTCCCCAGGCGATCAGCTTGCCGGCCTCGCCGCCTTCCGGACCCGGACGCGCGGAGCGTACCAGCGAGAGGATCGCTTCCACAACGGAATCGCCGACAGGCAGGCGCCGCACCAGCCGCTGCGCGGCAATAAGGATGTCGGCGTTCATTGCGGCCTTGGCAAGTGTCTCTTCTGCGCCGGTGGTTTCAAACAGGATGCGGCGCTCGGCCTCGCGATCCGGATAGTCGACGTCGATCTCCATCAGAAAGCGGTCGAGCTGCGCTTCCGGCAGCGGGTAGGTGCCTTCCTGCTCCAGCGGATTTTGCGTCGCGAGCACGTGAAACGGCTTCGGCAGATCGTGGCGCGCGCCCGCAACCGTGATGTGTTGTTCCTGCATGGCCTGCAACAACGCGGACTGGGTGCGCGGGCTGGCGCGATTGATTTCGTCGGCCATCAAGAGTTGCGCGAAAACCGGTCCGGAGATGAAGCGGAACGACCGCTTCCCGGAACTGCTCTCGTCCAACACCTCGGCGCCCAGAATATCTGAAGGCATCAGGTCCGGTGTGAACTGGATGCGCTTGGCGTCGAGCCCCAGCGTGATGCCCAGGGTGTCGACCAGCTTGGTTTTGGCGAGGCCAGGCACGCCGATCAGAAGCGCGTGACCGCCGGACAGGATCGTTACCAGGGTATTCTCAATGACCCGGTCCTGACCGAAGATGACGGTGGATATCGCATCTTTCGCCGCGCGTATTTGACCGGCGACCTGTTCGGCCGAACGGACGATTACGTCCTCAAGTTTTTCGACACTGTCTGCGCCAGCCATTGCTTACTCCTTGCCTGAAACGCCGCCGATTGCGCCGTCATGCCATGAACCGCATGCTAAACTTATGCGAAGGCCACGTATTCGTTGAATTAAACTATCCCCACATTATCGGCATTTCGGGGTATGAACGGCATCACGATGTGGCGACTTGACCCGAGGATTTCACCCGAGGAACTCGTCCAGGACACACATCGGAAGACTTGCACCAATCGTGCCAAATCGAGGCGGTCAGACTCAGGTCAAACAATGGCGAAGCAAGGGCAGATCACCAATCAAGGGCTCGAAGGACTGACGGCTGCTGCCAAGGACACCGCGAATGCCAGCCCCGCCGGAAAGGGCCTGCCCCCGGTGCATCTGTGGAATCCGCCGTTCTGCGGCGATCTCGACATGCGAATCGCCAGCGATGGTACGTGGTACTACATGGGGACGCCAATCGGGCGGCCCGCACTGGTCCGCCTGTTTTCGACGATACTCAAGCGCGAAGGCGGCAAGCACTTTCTCGTTACTCCGGTCGAGAAGGTCGGCATCCGCGTCGACGATGCGCCATTTCTTGCGGTCGAGATGCTCAAGGAGAGGGATAGTCGAGGCCGGCTGCTGCGCTTCCGAACCAATGTCGACGACTGGGTAGCTTGCGATTCAGGGCACCGCTTGCGATTCGAGGCCGCCGCCGACGGGGGCCTCACGCCTTATCTTCACGTTCGCGCCGACCTGTGGGCCAAGGTCACGCGCGCGCTTTACTACGATCTTGTTGACATGGGTGAGGAGCGAGTGGTCGATGGTCGCCCGATGTTCGGAATCGAATCGTCAGGCGAATTTTTTGCGATGGCGGATGCGGAGCAGGTGAGGGGCGCGCTTTGAACGAGCCGATGCTGAAAACGGATCCCGCTGCGATCACCTCAGTGGAGTTTTTCGATCGGAGTCGCGCGCGATTGCGTTTCGACGTTCCGCCGGGTCTGATTGACCCTAACATCATTCCGCGAAGTGGCGATCAGGGTACCGATCGCATGCTGGAGATCATCGCTCGCGAACAGCCGGTCCGGCCCGCGGCGGTGTTGATCCCGGTGGTGGACCATCCGCAACCGACCGTGCTGTTGACGCAGCGCGCCGCGCACCTCAACGATCACGCCGGCCAGATTTCCTTCCCCGGCGGCAAGATCGATGCGACGGATGCATCACCGCTGAACGCCGCGTTACGCGAAGCGGAGGAGGAAATCGGCCTGGGGCGGGAATTCATCGATCCGATCGGCTATCTGGATCTGTACGCAACCGGTTTCGGATTTCGTATCCTGCCGACCGTCGCGCGGGTAAGCCCGGGATTCAAGCTGCGCATCAACCACGCCGAAGTAGACGATGCGTTCGAGGTCCCGCTGGCGTTCCTGATGGACCCGGCGAACCATCAGGTGCACAGCAAGCAATTCCGCGGCATGGAGCGCTCGTATTACGCCATGCCGTTCGCGGAACGTTATATCTGGGGCGCGACCGCGGGAATTCTGCGTGTGCTGTACGAGCGGATTTGTTTGCCATGATCCGTCCGGCTTTCACCGAAGTCGGAATTTTCCTGATCCCTTTTGTGGTCTATGCGCTGTTTTTGATCGCGACACGCTCCGGACTATTGGTGCAGTCGTCATGGCCGGTGCATATCATCGCCAAACTGGCGCTCGGTTCGCTGCTGCTTGTGATCGTCAGTTTTGTTTTGCTCGCGCATTTTTCCGGCGCGTCGCCGGATTCGACCTACATTCCCGCACATATCGAAAACGGCAAGTTCGTTCCCGGAGTTGAAAAATGAGTGATGCGCGCGTGCTCGACGACGCGCCCTGGCTCAAATCCGGTCCAACCGCCCGCGTGCTCCAATTGCTGAACGGCAACGGCGAGGAAGCGCGCGTGGTCGGCGGCGCGGTCCGCAATGCGCTCTTGAAGATTCCGACCGGCGATATCGATATCGCGACCACGGCCTTACCGGCGGAGGTGATCCGCCGCGCCAAGGCGGCCGGCATCAAGAGCGTGCCGACGGGCATCGACCACGGCACCGTGACGCTGGTTGTCGATGCGCATCCGTTTGAGGTCACCACCTTGCGCGAGGATACCGAGACGTTCGGCCGCAAGGCGAAGGTCGCGTTCGGCCGCGACTGGGTAACCGATGCGGAGCGGCGCGACTTCACCATCAACGGCCTGTCGGTTGACGCCGAAGGCGTCGTGCACGACCACGTCGGTGGGCTTGAGGATATCGCCGCAAAACGCGTGCGCTTCATCGGCGATCCGAACCAGCGGATCGCCGAAGACTATCTGCGCATCCTCAGGTTCTTCCGCATCCACGCCGCCTATGGCGCAGGTGAACCCGACCGCGCCGGATATCTCGCTTGCATTGCCGCGCGCGCAGGCCTTGCGAACCTTTCTGCAGAACGAGTGCGCATGGAAATGCTGAAGCTGATGGTCGCGCAAGGCGCCGCCGGCGCCATCGCGGCGATGATGGATGGCGGGTTGCTGCTGCCGATTTTCGGCGGTGTCGCCTATATCGGTCCGTTTACGGCGATGCTCTCCGCTGAGCGCCTTATGGGACTGAAGCCGGAAGCCATCCGTCGCCTCGGCGCGCTCGCGGTTGCCGTCACCGAGGACGCAAAGCGAGTTGCGGTCCGCTTGCGGTTGAGCAACGCCGAGGCCAAGCGACTCGATTCCATGGGTCATCGCTGGTGGCGGCTTGCCGGGATGGATGAGGCGAGGGCGCGGCGGCTGCTCTACCGGATCGGCGAAGATCACTACCGCGACCGGTTGATGCTGGCCTGGGCGCGGGCCGGAAGGGATTTCGACGCCCCGCACTGGCGGGAACTAGCCAGCTTGCCGGGGCGCTGGAGCACGCCGAAATTTCCGCTGAAGGCCGCTGATTTCATCGCGCGCGGAATTACCGAAGGCCCGGCGCTTGGGCATGTGCTTGCATTGGCCGAAGACGCGTGGCTCGCGGCGGATTTCCCTTCGGACCAACTTGCGCTCAAGACCATTGCCGACCAAACCGCAGCGCGTTTCACCCGCGACCATCGGCTGTGAACATCTTTTCCGGCTTCGCCGACATCTCCTTGGCTCAACTGTTGCTGGTTGCATGCGTCGCGTTGTTTGCCGCTGTTGTCGGCGGCCTGGCCGGCTACGGCACCGGCGCGCTGATGCCGCTGGTTCTGGTGCCCCTGATCGGCGCCGAGCCCGTGGTGCCGATCATCGCCCTCTCGGCGATCTTCACCAACCTCAGCCGCACCGCCGCCTATCTGCGTTACGCCGACCGGCGCCGCGCGCTGATCGTGATCTCGGCGGCCGCATCAACGACCGGGCTCGGCGCCTATGGCTATACGCGCCTGACAAATGCCGGCGCGGCGCTGGTGATCGGCGCCATGCTGATATCGAGCGTGCCGTTGCGCCGTTTGCTCAGACGCCACGATATCAAAGTCGGCGATACGGGGCTCGCCGCTGGCGCGGTGGGTTACGGTGTGGTCGTTGGCGGCACGTCCGGCGCGGGTGTGATCCTGCTGTCACTGCTGATGGCGTCGGGCCTCGAAGGCGCGTCGGTGATCGCCACCGATGCCGTGATCTCGATCGTCACCAGCGTTATCAAGATTTCCGTGTTCGGATTGGCGGGCGTTGTCACCGCGCAGGTGCTCGCCTTTGCCGTTCTGATCGGCGCGATCGCGCTGCCCGGGACCTTTTTGGCCAGAGCCTTCGTGGCACGCATGCCGGTGCATATTCACACCGCGATCCTCGATGTCGCTGTCATCGCAGGCGGTGTGGTTATGATTTCGTCGGCGCTGCGGCACTTATTGTAAACCGCCGCCTCGCGCAGCATGACAGGCGCTATCCGCGCTCGACAGGCAGCAACTCGGTCAGCGAGCGGATAATGCGATCGGGCCTGACGGTGGATTCCGCGGGCAGGCCTTCTCCGTGAACATCGATCCAGACGGCGTAGATTCCAAGGCGCTGCGGCGCCTCGATTTCCCATTCGAGATTGTCACCGACCATCCAGGTCTCCGCTGGCGTTACACCCAGCGCCTGCATTGCGTGCCGGTAAGCGCGCTCGTCCGGTTTGCCGAAACCATGCTCGCCCTCGATCTGGATATGGTCGAACCGGTGTGTCAGAGCAAAGCGTTCGACCTTCGCACGCTGGATTCCGGCCGCGCCGTTGGTGACCAGCGCCAGTTTCACGCCGTGCGCTTTCAGGGCATCGATTGCATCATGCGCGCCCGGGAAGACGAACATCTCCTCTTCGCGATAGGCAGTGAAGCGGTCGGCGAGTCGTATCGCAAGATCCACCGACAGGGCGGTGTGACCGGCGGCGGCAAGCACGGAAAATCCGCCCCTTACGACCTCATGCCGCGCTTCGGCGAGCTTTAGCCGCCACTCTGCCGCCGCAGTCGCCCAGAACTTGCGTCCCGACTCCGCGATCGCCGCGGCGACCTGTTGCGGCAACAGCGGCGCAAGTTCGCTGGCAAACTCTGTTGTGACGTTGTTCCAGGCGATATCCGGGCGGCCATAGGCCGACAGGATGGTGTCGTCCATATCGATCAGCATCGCGCGGGGCAGCTGCTTCATTGTCTGACGGCCACGTCTCACGGCCATTTCACTTCCGGCGGCATCGATGACAGGATGGAATCCACATTGCCGCCGGTTTTCAGCCCGAAGATGGTGCCGCGGTCGTAGAGCAGATTGAATTCGACGTAACGTCCGCGCCGGATCAGTTGCTCCTCCCGATCAGCCGCGTTCCATGATGCACCAAAATTGCGCCGGACAAGTTCGGGATAGATTTTCAGGAATGCACGGCCGACGTCCTGCGTGAAGGCGAGGTCAGCATCCCAGTCGCCGCTGTCGTGCCAGTCGTAAAAAATCCCGCCGACGCCGCGCGCTTCCTGGCGGTGCGGAAGATAGAAATACTCGTCGCACCATTTCTTGTATTTGTCGTAGTCGGCGACTCCGCTCGACCCCTCGCAGGCAGCCTTCATCGCCTGATGAAAAGCAACCGTATCGGCGTCTTCCTGGGTCCGCCGCCGGTCGAGCACCGGCGTCAGATCCGCGCCGCCGCCGAACCACGCTTTCGTGGTGACGACGAAGCGGGTGTTCATATGCACCGCCGGGATGTTCGGATTGCGCATATGCGCGATCAGGGAAATGCCCGACGCCCAGAATCGCGGATCGTCGGCAGCTCCGGGAATCTGCGCGCGGAATTCCGGGGCGAATTCGCCGTACACCGTCGAGCAATGCACGCCGACCTTCTCGAACAGCCGCCCGCGCATCACCGACATCAGGCCACCGCCGCCGGGCCGGCCGGTATGATCGGTGCGGTCCCAGGGCGTGCGCACGAAGCGTCCCGCGCTGCCGGGATAGAGCGATGCCGGCGCCTCGTCTTCCAGTTTCTCGAAGGCAGCGCAAATGTCATCGCGCAAGCGCTCGAACCAGGTCCGCGCGCGCGCCTTGCGATCTTCGATCACGGACATGTCCATCTGCGGTGCTACCCTATCGTTTGACGCGTTTTCTTCACGCGAACCGGTACCCACTTCGCTAAAAACGCTTAGCCCTGCGGGCCGTAATAGGTGCAGCTCTCGTTGCAGCTGTCGCGGTGGACGCTCACCCGCGTGATCCGGCCGGCGTGCTGAAGGCGCTCCCAGATAAAGCGCGAAAGGTTCTCCAGCGTCGGCGGGCCGAGCGCCTCGATCTTGTTGAGCATCTTATGGTCGAGCATCTTCTGCACATCCGCCACACTACGCTGGAGAAGACCCAGATCCAGCACCATCCCTGTCGCGGGATCGGGCGTGCCGCGCACGGTCACCTCGGCCCGGAACGAGTGGCCGTGAATTTCCTCGCTTGCCGCACCCAGCGTGGTTCCCGGCAGCGCGTGCGCGGCCTCGAACCGGAAAGCTTTCGTCAATTCCCACATCTGAAGAATCCAAATTCTATCTGATACCGAGTGTCTTGTGGGTTTGCAGGCTGAGCCGCCATTGCGGATGGCTCAGACAGTAGTCGACCGCGCGCGCGGTGTTCTCGATAATGTCCGGCCCGTCCATCGGCTGCAGCGAGAACCGTTCGAAATCGAGATCGACAAAGGCCTCCGGCGCCGCATCTGACTGCGGGTAAATCAGCTTGAGTTCATGGCCTCGACGGACCACGAGGTCCGCGCCGGCTTTCGGGCTGACGCAAATCCAGTCCACGCCGTTGGGCGGATCGATCGTGCCATTGGTCTCCAGGCCGATGCTGAAACCTCGCGCATGCAGCGCGTCGATTAGCGCGGTATCCACCTGCAGCAATGGTTCGCCGCCGGTCAATACCACGTAACGGTTCGCTTCCGTCCCCGTCCATTGCGCGGCGATTGTATCCGCAAGCTCAGCGGCCGAGGCGTAACGGCCGCCCAGCGTACCGTCGGTTCCGACAAAATCGGTGTCGCAAAACCGGCACGTCGCGGTGGCGCGGTCCTGCTCGCGGCCGCTCCAGAGATTGCAGCCCGCGAACCGGCAAAACACCGCCGCGCGGCCGGCGTGTGCGCCTTCGCCCTGCAAGGTCAGAAAGATTTCCTTGACCGCGTAACTCACCGCGCCGTCTCCTTCGATTTTAGATTGCGGAACTGGCTTGACGCAGCGCCTCACCCAATGCCATGGCCACCGCCATCGCGACGTTGAGCGAGCGCAGACCCGGCTTGATCGGGATCACCAGCCGCGCGTCGGCGGCGGCGACAACGTCATCAGGAACGCCAGCGGATTCGCGCCCGAACATCAGGATGTCGGCCGCGCTATAGCGATAATCAAGATAGGAACTGACGCCCTTGGTCGTGAACAGGATCAGCCGGTAACCCTTGTCATTACGCCATTGCTCGAATTTTGACCATGAGTCGTGACGCATGATGGTCACCTGGTCGAGATAATCCATGCCGGCCCGGCGGAAGTGGCGGTCGGACACCGGAAAACCAGCGGGTTCGATAATATGGGCCGTCACATTCAGGCACGCACAGAGACGAAGAATCGTCCCGGTGTTCTGCGGGATGTCGGGCTGGAAAAGCGCAACCTGCATTTGTGATGGCCCTTCGGGTCCCCATGAAATGTCTGAATAATCGACGCTCGGCGCGGATTTAGTGCATTGCACGCTGATGAGCCGATAGCGGGCTTGCGCTCTTCCGGCAAGGGTGCCAATAGAACGATTCTGGACTGCTTGTTCCGCCTGATTGGCCGGGAAAAGTGGTCCTTCTGCCACCGCGGGGGTCGCGGGCGCCGGCAGCCTTCCCGGTCCGTAATATGCGTTGCCTGGGGCGGTTCCACCGGCTGCAGCTGAGAAAGGGTTTGGAATCGTGACGACAGCGTCTTCGGCGGACCATCCGACACGCCGTGATTTCCTCTTTGTTGCAACGGGAGCCGCCGCTGCTGTTGGTGGAGCGGCCGCGCTCTGGCCGTTCATTTCCCAGATGAATCCGGACGCCTCGACGATTGCGGCCGGCGCGCCGATCGAAGTCGATCTGACGCCGATTGCCGAAGGGCAGGACATCAAGGTGTTCTGGCGGGGCAAGCCGATCTACATCAGCCACCGCACCAAGAAGCAGATTGACGAGGCCCGCAGCGTGCCCGTCTCAAGCCTTCCCGATCCGCAGCCCGATCAGGCCCGGGTCAAGGAGGGTCACGACCAGTGGCTTGTCGTGGTCGGCATCTGCACCCATCTCGGCTGCATCCCGATCGCCCATGAGGGCAATTACGACGGCTTCTTCTGCCCCTGTCACGGTTCGCAATACGACTCCTCGGGTCGCATTCGCCAGGGACCAGCACCGGCCAATCTGGCCGTGCCGCCCTATCAATTCGTTTCCGATAGCAAAATCCAGATTGGCTAAGCCTTGGATCGATATCCGAGACTTTAGGCCGTCGCGTCGTCTTACTTCCCTAGGGATCGCATCATGAGCGGACCATCCGACTACCAGCCGACCCATCCCGCCTTGAAATGGATTGAACGGCGTCTGCCGATTATGGGTCTCGTCCACTCCTCGTTCGTGGCCTATCCGACGCCGCGCAACCTGAACTACTGGTGGACCTTCGGCGCCATCCTTTCGATGATGCTCGGGTTGCAGATCCTGACCGGCGTGATCCTGGCGATGCATTACACGCCACATGCCGACATGGCCTTCAAGTCGGTCGAAAGCATTGTGCGCGACGTGAACTACGGCTGGCTGCTGCGCAACATGCACGCCAGCGGCGCCTCGATGTTCTTTTTGGCCGTTTACATCCACATGTTCCGCGGCCTGTATTACGGGTCGTACAAGGAACCGCGAGAAATCCTCTGGATTCTCGGCGTCATCATCTACCTCCTGATGATGGCCACGGGCTTCATGGGCTACGTGCTGCCGTGGGGCCAGATGAGCTTCTGGGGCGCCACCGTCATCACCAACCTGTTCTCCGCCATTCCCTATTTCGGCGAGAGCATCGTGACCTTGCTGTGGGGCGGCTATTCCGTCGGCAATCCGACGCTGAATCGCTTCTTCTCGCTGCACTATCTGCTGCCGTTCGTGATCGCCGGCGTAGTGGTGCTGCACGTCTGGGCTCTGCATGTTGCGGGTCAGAACAATCCGGCGGGCGTCGAACCGAAAACGGAAAAGGACACCGTGTCGTTCACGCCCTACGCCACCATCAAGGATCTGTTCGGCACCTGCTGCTTCCTGCTGTTCTTCGCCTGGTTCATCTTCTATATGCCGAACTATCTTGGCGATGCCGACAACTACATTCCCGCCAATCCCGGCGTGACCCCAGCGCATATCGTGCCGGAGTGGTATTATCTGCCGTTCTACGCCATCCTGCGCAGCATCCCGAACAAGCTCGCCGGCGTGACCGCGATGTTCTCGGCGATCCTGGTGCTGGCGTTCCTGCCATGGCTCGACACCGCTAAGACGAAGTCGTCCAGGTACCGTCCGCTCGCAAAGCAATTCTTCTGGATATTCGTGATCGTCTGTGTGCTGCTGGGCTATCTCGGTGCGCAACCGCCTGAAGGCATTTATGTCATTGCCGGGCGCATCCTGACCTTCTGCTATTTCGCCTATTTCCTGATCCTGCTGCCGCTTCTGAGCCGGATCGAAAAGCCGAGGCCGGTACCGAATTCGATCGCCGAGGACGTGCTGGCGCAAACCGGAGGCAAGTCGGCGCCGATGGTGTCCACGGTCATCATGCTCGCGGTCGCGGGTGCGCTGTTCGCCGGAAGCGCACAAAACGCCCACGCCGAGGACCAGGAAGTGCCGCCATCGCAGAAATGGTCGTTCGCAGGTCCCGTCGGCAAGTTCGATCGCGGGGCGTTGCAACGCGGGCTGAAGGTCTACAAGGAAGTCTGCTCCGCCTGTCATGGTCTGTCGTATATCGCTTTCCGCAATCTCGCCGATGAGGGCGGTCCCGGGTATTCTCCCGCGCAGGCGGCAGCGTTCGCAGCCGAGTACAAGATCAAAGACGGACCGAACGATCAGGGCGAAATGTTCGAGCGGCCCGGTCGGCCCGCCGATTACTTTCCCTCGCCATTCCCCAACGAGCAGGCTGCGCGGGCAGCCAATGGCGGCGCATTACCTCCCGACTTGTCCCTGATCACCAAGGCACGCTCCTACGAGCGCGGCTTCCCGAAATTCGTGTTCGACTTTTTCACGCAATTCCAGGAGCAGGGCCCGAACTACGTCGATGCGCTGCTGCAGGGCTTCGAAGATAAACCGCCGGCCGGTGTGACCATTCCCGAGGGCTCCTACTACAACAAATATTTCCCGGGCCACGCCATCAAGATGCCGAAGCCGCTGAGCGACGGCCAGGTCACGTTTGACGATGGGTCGCCGGCGACGGTCGCGCAATACGCCAAGGACGTCACCACGTTCCTGATGTGGACTGCAGAGCCGCACATGGAGGCCCGCAAGCGGCTGGGGCTGCAGGTCTTCGTTTTCCTGATCCTGTTTACGGGATTGATGTATTTCACCAAGAAGAAGATCTGGGCTGAAGCGCACTGACGCTTCTCCAGTGAATTCGAAAAGCCCCTTCGGGGGCTTTTTTGTTGAGCGTCGTTGCGAGCCAAACGGGGTGTGAACGCGCGGCCGACGACAGGCTCCGCGAAGCTATCCAGAGGCAGTAGACTGGATTGCCTGGCCGCATGACGGCGGTGGCGGATTGCTTCCTGATCGCACTGCGGACAAAATAGCCGCCAATTGATACCCCCCAAGAAAATCGTCGGAGGAACCCATGGGTACCAGCATCTCGTTCAAGCGTCCGGACGGCAAGGACGCCAACGGCTATCTCGCCAACGCCGAGCGCGGCGACGCGCCGGGCGTGGTCGTGATCCAGGAGTGGTGGGGACTTCAGGAGCAGATCAAGGGGCTGTGCGACCGCTTCGCGCTGGCCGGCTTCGACGCACTGGCGCCTGATCTCTACAACGGCAAGGTGGTGCCCTATCACGACACCGACGCCGCCGCCAAAGAAATGAACTCGCTGGATTTCATGGACGCCACCACGCAGACCGTGCGCGGCGCCGCGCAATATCTTGGCCGGAACAACGCCAAGGTCGGCCTGACCGGCTTCTGTCTTGGCGGCGCGGTCACGATCATCGGCGCCGCCAAGATTCCTGAGCTGACCGCGGGCGTCGTATTCTACGGCATTCCGCCGGAGCAGGCAGCGAAGCCAGCGGACGTGAAAATTCCACTTCAAGCGCATTTCGCCAACAAGGACGACTGGTGCACGCCGCAGCTGGTCGATGCCTTCGAGAGGGCAATGAAGGCCGCCGGCAAGTCGCTCGAACTTTTTCGCTATGACGCCGAGCACGCCTTCGTCAACGAGCAGCGGCAATCAGTGCACGATCGCAAGGCGGCGGAACTGGCGTGGGACCGCGCTATCGGGTTTTTCAAAAAGCATTTGGGATGAGTTCCTCAAGGCTATCAGCCGGGTGCATCGACGCGCCTGGCTGATCGCGTGTCAGTTTCTGAACTGGTCCTATTCCCAAGACGAGGTTGTTGAGGCCTGATCCTCCGGACCTTGACGAAGCCGCCGCGACATGGTGTTTACCCACCCATGAACATCGTCGTCCGCAAAACCCGTCTCTGGTGGGCCACCTTCTAGAGGTGGCCGGTGCGATTTCATTTTTTCCAATCGTTAGAGGCCGTCATCGCAGTGCGACGGCCTTTTCGTTTGTCCTGTGTGGCGTTCCCTCAGCAAGTTTCGTAAGAGGATCACATGAACAGGACAGCCTTCTCACTGCCGGCCCGCAGTCTGTATCGCACCCATGGCGGCCTCGAGGTCTCGCGGTCGGTGGAGCAATTCTCTGGCGGCGCCAACCGGCTCGATAACCTGATCGACCTGCTCGACCGACGCCGCGGCGTGGTGCTGTCGTCGGGCACTACGGTGCCGGGCCGCTACGAGAGTTTCGATCTCGGCTTTTCCGATCCGCCGCTGCGGCTGGAAACCACCGGGCCCGACTTTTCGCTGGAAGCGCTGAACGCGCGGGGGGAAGTGTTGATCGCATTCCTCGGCGATGTGCTGAGCGAGCCCTGCGTCGTCATATCAGAGAAAAACGCGACGCGTCTTGCCGGTCATATCGTGCGCGGCGCGGCGCCGGTCGACGAAGACCAGCGCACCCGCCGCGCCAGCGTGATGTCGCTGGTGCGCGACCTCGTGGCGGCGCTCGGCGCCAATGATGATCCATTGCTCGGCCTGTTCGGCGCGTTCGCCTACGATCTGGTGTTCCAGATCGAGGATCTCGTGCAGAAGCGCGCGCGCGAGGCCGACCAGCGCGACATCGTGCTCTACGTGCCGGATCGCCTCTTGGCCTATGATCGCGCCAGCGGCCGCGGCGTGGTGCTGAGCTATGACTTTGCCTGGAAGGGCAGGTCGTCAGAGGGTCTGCCCCGCGAAACTGCCGAAAGTGTCTACGCCAGGACGCCGCGGCAGGCATTTTCCGATCACGCGCCCGGCGAATATCAGGCCACGGTCGAAACGGCACGCGCCGCGTTCGCGCGCGGCGATCTGTTCGAGGCGGTGCCGGGCCAACTGTTCGCCGAACCCTGCGAGCGCTCGCCGGCGGAAGTGTTCCAGCGGCTGTGCCGGATCAATCCGTCGCCCTACGGCGCTTTGATGAATCTCGGTGACGGTGAATTTCTGGTGTCGGCGTCGCCGGAGATGTTCGTGCGCTCCGACGGCCGGCGCGTCGAGACCTGCCCGATTTCGGGGACTATCGCGCGCGGCGTCGATGCGATCGGCGACGCCGAGCAGATCCGGCAATTGCTGAATTCCCAGAAAGACGAATTCGAACTCAATATGTGCACCGACGTCGACCGCAACGACAAGGCGCGGGTCTGCGTGCCCGGCACCATCAAGGTCCTGGCGCGGCGGCAGATCGAGACCTACTCGAAACTGTTTCACACCGTCGATCATGTCGAGGGCATACTGCGGCCGGGCTTCGACTCGCTCGATGCATTCCTCACCCATGCCTGGGCGGTGACGGTGACCGGCGCGCCGAAATTGTGGGCGATGCAGTTCGTCGAGGACCACGAGCGTTCGTCGCGGCGCTGGTATGCCGGCGCGATCGGCTGCGTGAATTTCGACGGCAGCATCAACACCGGGCTGACTATCCGCACCATCCGGATGAAGGACGGCCTTGCCGAGGTGCGGGTCGGCGCAACCTGCCTGTTCGATTCAGATCCTGCCGCCGAGGACCGCGAATGCCAGGTCAAGGCGGCGGCGCTGTTTCAGGCGCTGCGCGGCGATCCGCCGAAGCCGCTGTCGGCGTTCGCGCGCGATGCCACGGGCTCGGGCAAACAGGTGCTGCTGATCGATCACGATGACAGCTTCGTTCATATGCTGGCGGATTATTTCCGGCAGGTCGGCGCTAACGTCACCGTGGTCAGGCACGTTCACGCGCTGGAGATGCTGAAGCAGAAAGACTGGGATCTTCTGGTGCTGTCGCCGGGTCCGGGCCGGCCGGAAGATTTCGGGATCTCCAAAACCATTGGTGCTGCGCTCGACAACAACCTGCCGATCTTCGGCGTCTGCCTCGGCGTCCAGGCGATCGGAGAATATTTCGGCGGGCAACTCGGCCAGCTCGTTCAGCCGGCGCATGGACGGCCCTCACGCGTTCAGGTGCGCGGCGGGCGGCTGATGGGGAACCTGCCCAATGAAGTCGTGATCGGCCGCTATCATTCGCTCTATGTCGAGCGCGACAGCATGCCCGAGGTGCTTTTGGTGACGGCGAGTACCGAGGACGGCGTTGCCATGGCGATCGAGCACAAGACCTTGCCGGTCGGCGGCGTGCAATTTCACCCGGAATCGCTGATGTCGCTCGGCGGCGAAGTCGGCCTGCGCATCGTGGAGAACGCGTTTCGGCTGGGCGTGGCGGTCGATTGAGGATTGCGAACAGGTACTTGAAAGAGAAACCGATGACTTTTGAATATGATTTGAAGGCCTCCGTCCGCACCATTCCGGATTATCCGAAGCCGGGTATCCTGTTTCGCGACATCACCACGCTGCTCGGCGACGCGCGCGCCTTCCGCCGTGCGGTCGATGAATTGGTGCATCCATGGGCGGGTAACAAGATCGACAAGGTCGCCGGCATCGAGGCGCGCGGCTTCATTCTCGGCGGCGCGGTGGCGCATCAGGTCTCTGCCGGCTTCGTGCCGATACGCAAGAGGGGCAAGCTGCCGCATACCACCGTGCGGATCGCCTACTCGCTTGAATACGGCCTCGATGAAATGGAGATGCACGCCGACGCCATTCATCCCGGAGAACGCGTGATTCTCGTCGACGACCTGATCGCGACCGGTGGCACCGCGGAGGGCGCGGTCAAGCTGATGCGTCAGATCGGCGCCAACGTGGTCGCGGCCTGTTTCATCATCGACCTGCCGGACCTCGGCGGCGCGGCGAAATTACGGGCCATGGATGTGCCGGTGCGAACGCTGATGTCTTTCGAGGGGCATTGAGCGTTTTTCAGTGCGCGCGGCTTCAGCTGCGAGCAAACTTTTCCGGCGTCGGCCCGGCGAACGCCGGGACGACGTCTCAAGAGATGGATGCGAGCTACGACCTCTGCAAAATCAAATTCAGCTCAAGCTCGCGGAAGCTGAAGTAATTTTTGCGGATCCATTGATGCAGTTCGGTCGAAGAATCCTTCTCACTACGCAGGTAGTCGGTAAACGAGAACGTCAGCCGGTCGATATAGGTCTTCAGAAACACCGGCAGTGCGGCGATGCAAAGGATCCGGCCATCGGTCATGGCCACCGGCAATTCGCCCCGCAGCACATATTCGTTATCGACGGTAACAAGGCCGGTTGCAGGCATCTGTTGCTGCAGCATCGGATAGCCGCGCGCCGAGACACGGTCGGTATCCGCGACGAACAGAACGACCGGCGAGACGCCGCGCCGCGCCGCCTCCTTCATGAATCCGATTTCCTCGGACATCTTGAAGAACTCGTCGAAGGCGTGAAAGCCGAGATCGATCACCTTGGCCATCCCGTCATTGACGATCAGGCGGTCCATCAGCGCCATCTTCCCAAAGGTACCGTCGACCTCGGCGGTCTCGGTGATCCTGGGCAGGTATTCGAGCAGCGATGGCTCTTTCAGGTTGATATCGAACGCGGCCACCTCGCCGTTTTTCAGCAGCAGGAATTCGCTCAACAGCCGCGCGATCAGCGTCTTGCCGACCAGCGGGCGGGGCGAGCAGATGATGTAGACGGGCGTCTGGCGCATCACGGGCTATATCAGGCGAATTTGGTGCCTAATCCAGCCAAATAATATTTGGTGAGCAATTATTTTTCGCCGGCGCGCACGCCGGATTTGCCGGAGCCGACCAGATCGGTCAGCTTGATCCGGTCGAATTCGCTCCAGACGTTGGCCAGCCAGTGGCGGACATAGCCGCGCAGCACGAACGAATAGTTCGCGGCCTCGTCGTTGGTTCCCTTGTTGGCCACGAATTTCAGGAATGGCACGGAGGCGACTTCGACCTGCTCGTAGGCCATCTCGTTGAGTTTGGGGATGGTGAGCTCGGTGGCATCCTTGATGCGGTGGAAATAGGAATTGTAGGTCGACTGGTCCCATTCGAAGAAGCTGGTGTTGTTGATAAAATTCTTCACCAGGAAATATTTTGCACCCTGCATGAAATTTGCGGTCTCGGCGATTTCATCCAGCGAGGCGATCGACGGGCCGAGTATATGGAACACGGCAAAGGTGATCTGCCCCGACTTCGCGGCGTCGAGAAAGCCGATGTCGCGCAACGAGGCCAGCGCCGGCGACAACAGGCCGGCGCGGACGTCGATCACGGTGACGGAAGGGCCTGCCGAAGTCAGCGTATCGAAAATCTTCATCTGGTCCGCAGTCGTCGTCATATCGACGATCTCGGTCAGATTGGGATGGAAGCGCTTCAGCGTGCCGCGCGGGGATTCCGTGTCGAAAGCCCGGGTGGGTACGTTGTTCGCGCTGAAATAGTCAAGCAGGGTGCGCGAGACCGTGGTCTTGCCAACCCCGCCCTTATCAGCGCCTACCACAATCACTACCGGCTTCGCCATAAACTTCCCTTATGCGCCATCTTCGGTTGAAGCCTGATCCTAGAACAACCAAGCCGTCCGTTCGCGAAAACCGGTATCGGCTCGCGATCATCCCCTGCAATTCCAAGTCGGTGGAATCAGAATCTCCCCCCGCCTGCTTTGGGCGCGAACATGGCAGAAACAAGGGAGAATTCAAACCTTAGATCATGATCCGATTAGAGCGAAGCGGATCATGATCTCATCTCTTTGTTTGAGCATGATCTTTTCGGAAAACCGGATCCCGCTTTTCCGGATCGTGCTCCAGACTGCCATCAGGGTTAATCCTGCTGGTCTCGTTAACGCGGGTGAGAAGGCCCCGAAACCGTCTAATGGCGTCCCCATGGGCCGGCTGGCGGACCGCCCCGGGGGCTCTGTGACGCGCCGGCAGGATTTTTGCCGTCGCTCCATGGACCGGATGGCAATGGCTGCGGGCATCGGCTGTTTTCGGGCTCTCGCGGCTGACCGTCCGGTTCATCGGCCGTATCCGACGGCAGAGCCAGCCTTCCGGAATCGTGTCCGCCCGCGAATTTCACCAGCGCCTGTACCCGGGAATCCACCGAAGGATGGGTCGCAAACAGGTCGGCCAAACCCTCGCGCGGGTTGTCGACGCACAATTCCATCACGGCAGAGGTCGCGCCCGGCAGTTCGCCGCGACCCTCGATCTTGCGCAGTGCCGAGATCATGGCGTCGGGGTTCTTTGTCAACTCGACCGAGCCGGCGTCGGCCAATAGTTCGCGCGAGCGCGACAGCGCCAGCTTGACGAGTTGGGACAGCGCCCAGGCGACCGCGATCAGCACCACCGCGAGTACGATGACGAGGATCGCCGCGCCCCCACCGCCCTTGCGGTCGCTGCTGCCGCTGTCCGACGACGAGGAAGATGACGATGACGACGAATAGGAGCCGCCGCCCCAGCCCCAGCCGTAATTGCCGTAATTGCCGAAGCCACGGAACAGCAGCTCGGCGAAGAAGCCGACCACGCCGGCGATGATGACTGCGATCACCATCATCTGCACGTCGCCGTTGCGGATGTGGGTCAGCTCGTGGCCGAGCACGGCCTCCATTTCCTGGTCGTTGAGCGTGTTGAGGAGTCCGGTTGTGACCGTGACGGCGTATTGCCGCCGGTTCAGCCCGGTCGCGAATGCGTTCAGCGCGTCGCTGTCCATCACCTTCAGCGTGG
>DASXJV010000279.1:0-7970 GCA_036497205.1 Bradyrhizobium sp. | reverse complement strand
CCCGATGGGCGGGCTTCGCGCCACGGTGCGGATACCGGTGTGATGACGCGTGAGCAGCGCCCATGGGACGGGCGCATGCCGCTATGTCAGCACCAGTTCTTTCTGCGTCCGTCTTTCGGTTTCAGACGCGATCGTGCGGCTCAGTATCGCGTGCGCAGCGGCCGTTCACTGGCGCCATAAGGCACCCAGCGGCAGGCGAAGGAAATGTAGCCGCCGTATTGAGGGTCTACAGCAAGGAATTTCACCACCTTGCCGTAAGACGTGCAGTGGTCGACCGCGAGCTGACGGGCATCCGTCTGCTGCGCCAGCTGATAGGCGATAATGCCGCCGGTGTCATTGCCCTTGAACGGTGGCACCCAGGGCAACCAGTCTGTGCCCCTTAACCAAGGCACCCAGTCTGCCCGCGCCGGCGTGCAAGCCAGCATCCCGCATACGGCAACCAGGCTCGCGGCCCTAATCATTCGCATCGCAGACTCCATTTCGCTGGCGGGCATCTTAAAGCGCATCTGTGGTCGTGGAAAGAACGGCCCGCGGTTCGACGCGGAGTTATTGCGAAGGTGTTGCCGCGTTGCACTTGACCTAGTCCGGGCTTCGCGGCACGCTCCACGGGTTGGATCATCCGGCGGATTGCCCATGCGCGACCTGTTCACATCCCTGAAAAGACTCAGTCTTGGCGCCGCGGTTGGCGTCCTGTTCGGGCTGCTGGCATTCGGCCAGGCCGCCGAGGCCGCCTATCCTTGGGAGCTGAATTTCTGGCTGCCCGGCCCGCGCTATGATGGGCGGGTGGCGGAATGTGAACGCGCGCTGGGGACCATCAGCTACCAGTTCCAGGAAAAAGAGAGCAAGTTCTGGAATTCTTCCCTGCAGATCACCGCCTATGGCCAGATCCACGAAACCGCGTTCCGGCCTTGGCAGTCCGACAACATTCCGCGCCGCTATTGCAGCGCCGACGTCATGCTTAGCGACGGCAAGCTGCGCGCCATACATTACTCGATCATCGAGGATGGCGGTTTCGCCGGCTTCGGCCAGGGCGTCGAATGGTGTGTGACCGGGCTCGATCGCAACTGGGCCTACAATCCCCGCTGCAGGGCTGCCCGGCCCTGATCTCCAGGCCGGTTTTCCGCCCCTCCTGAGCTTCGCTCTGGCCTCCCCTTATTTTGTTCTTGAAATGTTCTGGACGCCTGCTAGGCTCTCGCATGGTCTGGGTATGGGGGCGTCACCATGTTTCATTTTCCAAGGACATTGATTTCGGGGTTTTTGATCTCGTTTGGCCTGCTCGCCTTTGCGGCGCTAATCGGCATCGCGGGGACGGCGTCGGCGCAGGATCACCGGCAGAATGCACCCGGCGAGTTCGATTTTTACGTGCTGTCGCTGTCCTGGTCGCCCTCGTTCTGCGAGGCCGCGTCGGAGCGCGGCAGCGGCGGGCGTTCACAGATCCAGTGCGGCGAGCGGCCGTTTTCTTTCGTTGTCCACGGCCTGTGGCCGCAATATGAGCACGGCTTTCCCAACTATTGCCAGCGGCCGTCGCCGCGGCTCGATCGCAACATCGTGTCGTCGATGCTGGATCTGATGCCGGCGCCCGGACTGATCTTCAATGAGTGGGACAAGCACGGCACTTGCTCGGGACTGGGCGCGCGGGCCTACTTCGAAACCATCCGCAAGGCGCGTTCCGCCGTGAAAATTCCACCGGAGTACCTCGAATTATCCGCTTCGAAGACCGTTGCACCCGCCGAGATCGAGGATGCCTTCATCAAGGTCAATCCCGGCTTAAGCACCTCAGCGATCGCCGTGACCTGCGACAAGACGCGGCTCGGCGAAGTGCGCATTTGCATGAGCAAGGATCTGCAGTTCCGTGCCTGCGAGGAAATCGATCGCCGCGTGTGCCGGCGCGACCAGGTGGAAATGCCGCCGATCCGCGGCGGTGGAGGTATTCCGCCGTTATTGCAATGACGTGGGTTACTTTCGCCGCCTGATGTCGTAACCCCACCGCCATGAACTACCGTCACGCCTTTCATGCCGGCGGCTTTGCCGACGTCATCAAGCACATTGTGCTGGTGCGCATTCTCATCCATCTGCAGGACAAGCCGCCGGCGTTTCGCGTCATCGATACCCATGCCGGCGCGGGGCTCTACGATCTCACCGGCGGTGAGGCGCGCCGCGGCGGCGAGTGGCTTACCGGCATCGCGCGAGTGATGCAGGCGCGATTTTCGGAAACCGCCGCGCCGCTGGTCGCGCCCTATCTCGACATCGTCAGAGCCTTCAATCCGCAGCGCGACCTTCAGGCCTATCCTGGATCGCCGCTGATCGCGCGAGCGCTGCTGCGCCCGCAGGATCGCCTGACGGCGTGCGAAGTCGAACCGAAAGCGCGCAAGCGCCTGATCGACGCGCTGCGCCGCGATTCTCAGGCCCGCGTTGTCGACCTCGACGGCTGGGTGGCGTTGCCGGCCTTCGTGCCGCCGAACGAGCGCCGCGGCCTGGTCCTGATCGATCCGCCTTACGAGCAGAAGGACGAATTCGAACGGTTGGCCGCGGGTTTCGCGCAAGCCTTCGCGAAATGGCCGACCGGCAGCTACTTGCTTTGGTATCCGGTGAAAAGCCGGCGTGCCACCGACAGCCTTGCACGGCATGTCACCGAGGTGGCCAACGCCGGCACATCCTCCGGAAAATGCCTGCGTCTGGAATTCAGCATCGCGCCGCAGACCGCCGACGCCGCCCTCGCCTCGGCGGGTCTTTTGATCGTCAATCCGCCGTGGACGCTGGCGGGTGAACTCAGGGCAATCCTTCCCGAACTTGAAAAGCCGCTCGGCCAGGGCGGCGCTGGCCGGTTCAGGCTTGAGACGCCTAAACCTTAGTCAGGCGGTCGGCACCTGAGGCGCTGTGAAAAGTCCGATTTGAGAAAAGTTCAATTTGACTCGTAGGCAATTTGCAGAGAACCGTATTATGCTTACGTCCATTAGGACCGGCTTTACGTTCCGCTTCCGCTAATGGTAGCGGCGGGTTGACGAGGCCTCTAATTATTTAAAGACCGGATCTGCGCTTGTTGACTGATCCGACCAGGTGGCCAAGCTCTCCGGCAGCGGATGTCCGGTCAGGCCGATACGCTGAAGGCGCGTAGCGGCGGAGCAGTACGGGGGAGGAGTTTCCCGATGGCCATGACTGGTACGGTCAAGTTCTTCAATGGAGAACGTGGCTATGGCTTCATCAAGCCCGATGACGGCGGCCGCGATGTGTTCGTGCACATCACCGCGGTGGAGCGGGCGGGGTTGAAGGATCTGATCGAAGGACAGCGCATTACATTCGAGGTCGAACCGGACAAGAAGGGCAAGGGCCCCAAGGCGGTCAACCTGGTGATTTCATCCTGACGCGCACGTCGCAAAAAAATCCCGGCCGTGGAAAGCGGCCGGGAGGTTGCGATAGGATGTTTTTTTGTTGCTATCAGAAGTGATAGTTCACGCCGGCCCGCACCACTCCGAACCGGTAACTGTTCGGTACGGTGGTGATGGTGAAGTTGTCGTTCGCGAGATCGACGTAGAGCCACTCGATCTTGGCGCTCCAGTTTAGCGCGAAGCCGAATTCAGCGCCGACGCCCACGGTCCAGCCGGCATTGGTATGGGATTCCGACAGACCGAAGGTCTCGCCGCGCAATTCGCCGAACGCCAAACCGCCGGTGCCATAAAACAAAATATTGTTGAAAGCATAGCCGGCCCGGCCGCGCACCGTGCCGAACCAGGGGTTCGAGAACTTCCATGGCGCAAATGTGTCTTCAGCGCCGGTCGCCTGGATATCGCCTTCAATGCCGAACACCCACGGACCCGTTTGCCAGTTGAAACCGGCCTGGACGCCGCCCGCGAAACCCGACGGCTTGGTCGGGTTGTTCTCGACCGAGCCCCAGGCCCAGCCGAGATTGCCGCCGAGATAGGGGCCGGCCCAGCTATAGTTAAGCGGCGGGTTGACGGTGTAGGGAGCGTGCGATCCGTAGGGAAGGTCGGCCGCCTGCGCCGACACCGTCCAGCCCGCAGCGATCAACGCCACTGCGCCTAATAACCTGTTCATCCTACTCTCCCACGCGACTGCCGTGACCACCGGCTCGCATGCCAAACGCCTGGCGCAACGCGAACCCGCATGGTTAGGGAATTCCACTTTTTATCGATAAGATTTATCGAGACTTTCAAGTTAAAGGCTTGTTAAGGCCTGCCGCCCGTCGCTCCGCATTCTTAAGAAAGTGTTACCTGGGATATTCGGCGCGTCGCGGTTTGCCGTCACCGCCCACGCTGGCGATGCGCGATCCCGGCGCTTAAGTTTGGGTCCATGGATCAAGATTCGACCGATAGCCCCAAGGCGCCCGGCCCGCGCATGACGCGGCGCAGTTCCGAACCGGCTTCCCAGCAACCGGATTTGCCGCCGCAGGAGCTGATCTCCGGGGATATCGACCCCGCGACATCAGGCGCTGAGGAGGATGACGAGGCGCGGCTGCCGGAAGTTCCCGAGGAGCCTAACGAGGCGGTCCCGGAAGGTCGTCTCGCGGTCGGCCATGCCGCGATCGAACACGCGGTGCGCCATGCCCCGACCTCGCCCGGCGTCTATCGCATGCTCAATGCTGCGAACGACGTACTTTATGTCGGCAAGGCGAAAAATGTCCGCAAGCGGCTCGCTTCTTACGCCAGGATTGCTGCGGTCCAGCCGGCGCGCATTTTGCGCATGATCGCGGCGACCGCGACGGTCGAGATCGTTTCCACTTCGACCGAAACCGAGGCGCTGCTGCTCGAGGCCAACCTGATCAAGCAGTTGCGTCCGCGCTTCAACGTTCAGCTGCGCGACGACAAATCGTTTCCGTATATTCTGATCACCGGCGATCACTGGGCGCCGCAAATCCTCAAGCATCGCGGCGCGCAATCGCGGCCCGGTCGATATTTCGGCCCGTTCGCCTCGGCGGGCGCGGTCAATCGCACCATCACGGCCCTGCAGCGCGCGTTTCTGGTGCGCTCCTGCACCGACGCGTTTTTTGAAAGCCGCACGCGGCCTTGCCTGCTCTATCAAATCCGGCGCTGTTCGGGGCCTTGCACCGGCGAGATCGATTTTCCCGGCTATACCGAACTGGTGCGCGAGGCAAAGGATTTCCTTTCCGGCCGCAGCCATTTGGTGAAGCAGGAGCTTGCGGGCGAAATGGAAAAGGCCTCGGCCGACCTCGCGTTTGAAACCGCGGCGCTCTATCGCGACCGCCTCGCGGCGCTGTCCGCGATCCAGTCGCAGCAGGGCATCAATCCGCGTACCGTGGAGGAAGCCGATGTGTTCGCCATCCATCAGGAGGGCGGATATTCCTGTGTCGAGGTATTCTTCTTTCGCACCGGACAGAACTGGGGCAACCGCGCCTATTTTCCGCGCGCGGAGAAATCGTTCACCCCGGAAGAGGTGCTGGCCTCGTTCGTCGCGCAGTTCTACGACGACAAACCGCCGCCGAAACTCATCCTGTTGTCGCACCAGATCGAGGAATGCGACTTGCTGGCCAATGCGCTCTCCATCAAGGCCGGGTTCAAGGTGGAAGTCTCCACACCCCGGCGCGGCGAAAAGAAGGAACTGGTCGCACACGCGCTCACCAATGCGCGCGAGGCGCTCGCTCGCAAGCTGGCCGATACCGCGACGCAAGGCCGGCTGCTGCAGGGGCTGGTCACCACACTCGGGCTGCCGCATCCGCCAAAGCGGATAGAGGTCTACGACAACAGCCACATCCAGGGCACCAATGCGGTGGGCGCCATGATCGTGGCGGGGCCGGACGGCTTTATCAAAAACCAGTATCGCAAGTTCAACATCAAGTCCGAAGGCCTGACGCCGGGCGACGATTACGCGATGATGCGCGAGGTGCTGCAGCGGCGCTTCAAGCGGCTGTTGACGCCTGCGGCGGAAGGCGATGTCGCCAAACCGGACGACGATTCGTTTCCGCAATGGCCGGACCTCGTGATCATCGATGGCGGCCGCGGCCAGCTTAATGCCGTCAGGGAGATTTTCCAGAACCTCGGGCTGACGCAGGTGTCGCTGCTGGCGGTCGCCAAGGGCCCCGACCGCGACGCCGGCCGCGAAACCCTGTTCATGCCGGACCGCGAGCCGCTCAAGCTGGAGCCGCGCGACCCGGTGCTGTATTTTGTTCAGCGGTTGCGCGACGAGGCGCATCGCTTCGTGATCGGCTCGCATCGCAAGCTGCGCAAAAAGGACATTCGCGAAGCGGGTTTGCAGGAAATTCCCGGTATCGGCCCGTCACGCAAGCGTGCCTTGCTGCACCATTTTGGAACGTTGAAAGAGATCGAGCGGGCGTCGATTGCCGATCTCGGCAAGGTTCCCGGCGTCAGCGCGGAAAGCGCGCGCAAGATTTTCGAGTTTTTCCACGCGCAGCCGCGCTAATGGTGGGTTTCGAGTCATTTTGGGGCGGTCTCCAGCAGATCAGGTGCGCGGCACGGTTGACCTTCATGCTTCAGCGGTATTGGTAAGGCGGATGAACATCGCGACGACAAGAGCGGCGGCGAAGAGCTCGCTATCCCTCCCGAATATCCTGACCTACGCCAGAATCGCCGCGATTCCGGTGGTGGTAGGTTGCATCTACGCGCAGGCCATCATGGACGGGCCGCTGTGGCTGCGGTGGGTGGCGCTGGCCGTGTTCATTGCCGCGGGAGTTACTGATTTTCTCGATGGCTACTATGCGCGAATCTGGGACCAGCATTCGGCGTTCGGCCGGATGCTCGATCCGATCGCCGACAAGCTGCTGGTAGCATCGTGCTTGCTGATGCTGGCCGCGGACGGGATCATTCACGGCTGGACGCTGTGGGCCGCCATCGTGATCCTGTGCCGCGAGATCCTGGTCTCGGGCTTGCGGGAATATCTCGCCGCGTTGCGCGTCAGCGTTCCCGTGACCAAGCTCGCCAAATGGAAGACCACGGTCCAGCTCGTCGCGATCGGGTTCCTGCTTGCCGGCGAGGCCGGCGATCAGGTGATCCCGATCACCACCCAGACCGGCCTGCTGCTGCTGTGGATCTCGGCGATTTTCACGATCTACACCGGCTGGGACTATTTCCGCGCCGGCATTCATCACCTCATCAAGGAGGATGAGGCATGAAGGTCAAATATTTCGCCTGGGTGCGCGAACGGGTCGGCAAATCGGAGGAAACGGTCGAGCCGCCGGCAAGCGTCCGCACCGTGGACGATCTGATTGCGTGGCTGGCGAAGCGCGGCGAGAGTTACGCCCACGCCTTCGAGACGCCGCGGGTGATCCGCGCCGCTATCGATCACGCCCACGTCAAACCCGATGCCGTGATTGCCGGCGCCCGCGAGATTGCTTTCTTCCCGCCGATGACCGGCGGTTAGGTCGTTTTGACAGCCATCGCGATGATCTCATGACCGCCAATGCGACCATCCGCATTCAGGAAGCCGATTTCGACGTCGCGCAGGAGATTGCTGCGCTCACGCAAGGACGTACCGACATCGGCGCCGTCGTGAGTTTCAGCGGCATTTGCCGAGGCAGCGAAGGCAGGGAGACCATCGCGGCGCTGACGCTGGAACATTATCCAGGCATGGCGGAGGCCGAAATTGCACGGCATGCCGAGACCGCGATGTCTCGCTGGCCGTTGACAGGGCTGACCGTCATTCATCGCGTCGGCCGCATCGCGCCCGGCGAAAATATCGTACTGGTGCTGACGGCATCGCAGCATCGACAGGCGGCGTTTCAGGCGGCGGAGTTTTTGATGGATTATCTGAAGGCCAACGCGCCGTTCTGGAAGCGTGAGGAAAGCGCTGACGGAACCAGCTGGGTCGATGCCCGCAATCACGACGATGCTGCCGCCGCTCGCTGGACCAAATCCTGATGGCGAAGCGCGCTAAACCAGCGGCGAAGCGCGGCCGCGCTATATCGAATTCGAAAGTAGCATCCGGCGAGTTGCTGACGCTGCTCGATTTCGTCCGCTACGCGGTGAGCCGCTTCGTCGAGG
>DASXJV010000278.1:0-5996 GCA_036497205.1 Bradyrhizobium sp. | reverse complement strand
GTCGATCACGACCGGCTGCTTCATTTCCTGCTTCAGCCGCTCCAGATCGAGCGTGCGGTACTGCACCCATTCGGTCACCACGACCATCGCGTCGGCGCCCCTCACGCAGGCGTAAGCGTCATCTACATACTCGATATCAGGCAATTCCTTGCGCGCCTGCTCCATGCCGACCGGATCGTGCGCGCGCACTTTGGCGCCCAGATCGAGCAGGCCGGTGACCAGCGGAATCGAGGGCGCCTCGCGCATGTCGTCGGTGTCAGGCTTGAAGGTGAGGCCGAGCACGGCCACCGTCCTGCCGCGCAGCGAGCCGCCGGCCGCGATCGAGACCTTGCGCGCCATGGCACGCTTGCGGTTGTCGTTGACCGCCAGCACCGCCTCGACGATGCGCAGCTGCACGTCATGGTCCTGCGCGATCTTGACCAGCGCGCGGGTGTCCTTTGGGAAGCAGGAGCCACCGAAACCCGGGCCGGCATGCAGGAATTTCGAACCGATGCGGTTGTCGAGCCCGATGCCGCGCGCGACCTCCTGCACGTCGGCGCCGACTTTCTCCGACAAATCGGCGATCTCGTTGATGAAGGTGATCTTGGTCGCGAGAAAAGCATTCGCGGCGTATTTGATCAGCTCGGCGGTGCGCCGCTTGGTGAACATCAGCGGCGCCTGGTTCAGCGACAGCGGCCGGTAGACGTCGCCGAGGACCTTCTGCCCGCGCTCGTCCGAGGTGCCGATCACGATACGGTCGGGGAATTTGAAATCGCGGATCGCGGCGCCCTCGCGCAGGAATTCCGGATTGGAGGCCACTACCACGTCGGCCGACGGATTGGTTTCATGAATCAACCGCTCGACTTCGTCGCCGGTACCGACCGGCACGGTCGATTTGGTAACGACCACGGTGAAGCCGGCAAGCGCGGCGGCGATCTCGCGCGCAGCGCTGTGGACATAGCTTAGATCGGCGTGGCCGTCGCCGCGTCGCGACGGCGTGCCGACCGCAATGAACACCGCATCGGCCTCAGCGACCGGCACGGCAAGATCGGTCGCAAAATCCAGACGCCCGGCCTTTACATTGGCGGCCACCAGCGCATCGAGGCCCGGCTCGAAAATCGGGATTTCGCCCCGGCGCAACGCCGCTATCTTGTCGCCGTCCTTGTCCACGCAGGTGACCTGGTGGCCGAAATCCGCAAAGCAGGCGCCGGACACCAGCCCCACATATCCCGTGCCAATCATGGCAATCCGCATGAAACAACCTGTCTGTAAGGGTTAACGTTCAGCCCGATTTTCTGGGCGGTCTTAGAGCATTTCCCTGCAAAGGGGAAACCGGAAAGCGCGGGAAATCGGCACGTCATTTGTTTGAATAAAGGAGAATGAAACCTACAGGTCCGATGATGCCGCGACGCCGCGCCGAAAAGGGACATCGATGACGCTAAACGGCACATCTGGCCTCGCTGAGCGTTCCGCGCAATCGGCGCCTGTACGCATCGACTGGGTGGACTACGCCAAAGGCATCTGCATCGTCATGGTTGTCATGATGCATTCCGTGCTGGGCGTCGAGGCGGCCGCGGGCCAGACCGGCTTCGCATCTTTTGGTCGCGTTCGCAAAGCCGTTCCGGATGCCGGATTTCTTCCTGATCTCGGGCTTGTTCCTGTCCGTCGTAATCGACCGCAATTGGCGCACTTATCTTGACCGCAAGGTCGTGCACTTCGCCTATTTCTACGTGCTGTGGGTGACGATCCAGTTCGGCTTCAAGGCGCTGTCCTTCGCCGCCGAGACCAGCTGGGCCCATGCAGGCTTCCTATATCTTGAGTCGTTTATCGAGCCGTTCGGCACGCTGTGGTTCATCTATCTGCTGCCGGTGTGCTTTGTCGTCGCCAAAGCGACTCGGCGCATGCCGCCGCTGGCAATCTGGGGCGTCGCGGCGTTGCTGGAGATGACGCATATAACCACCGGCTGGACCGTGATCGATGAGTTCTGCGCACGCTTCGTCTATTTCTATTCCGGCTTTTTGTTGGCCGGTTATGTGTTCGCACTGTCCGATCGCGCGCGGGCGCGTCCGGCGTTTAGCCTTGGCGGGATTGGCATTCTGGGCACTTATCAACAGCAGCCTGGTGAAATTCGGTTTCAGCGAATGGCCGCTGATCTCGCTCGTGCTCGGGCTTTCGGGTGCCGGCGCCATCGTCACCCTGGGCACGCTGCTGGCGCGGGCGCATTGGCTGACCGCGTTGCGTTATTGCGGCGAGCATTCCATCGTCATCTATCTTGCGTTCTTCCTGCCGATGGCAGCGACGCGGACCCTGCTGCTGCGGGCCGGGTTGAGCCCGGCCGCGTATTGCAGGCGGCGGAATAGTTTCGTTCGCTGTCTTCGCCCGGCTTGACCGGGCGACACAGTATTCCGTGACGGTAGTGATTGAATTGGCGCTTCGGATTACTGGATGCCCCGCCTTCGCAGGTCATGACGGCATGTATTGCGGTTGACGTGGTGCAAAAATCGCACATCAAAGGCTGTCAATCGCCGCAAAAATCCCTAAGTTGCGGCCATGCCGAAAACATCCGAAAAAGCCGTTGCGAAACCCGTTGCCGTCAAAGCCCCCGCGAAGGGCGATCATGTCTTTCTGGTCGACGGTTCCTCCTATATTTTCCGCGCCTATCACGCGCTGCCGCCGCTGAACCGCAAATCCGACGGGCTGCAGGTCAATGCCGTGCTCGGCTTCTGCAACATGCTCTGGAAGCTGCTGCGCGAGATGCCCCCGGACAACCGGCCGACCCATCTCGCCATCATCTTCGACAAGTCGGAAATTACCTTCCGTAACAAACTCTACCCCGATTACAAGGCGCACCGGCCGCCGGCGCCGGACGAGTTGATCCCGCAATTTGCGCTGATCCGCGAGGCGGTGCGCGCCTTCGACCTGCCGTGCCTGGAACAAGTCGGGTTCGAGGCCGACGATTTGATCGCAACCTATGTGCGGGAGGCGTGCGAGCGCGGCGCCACCGCGACCATCGTATCCTCCGACAAGGACCTGATGCAGCTCGTGACCGGCTGCGTCACCATGTACGACACGATGAAGGACCGCCGCATTGGCATTGCCGAAGTGATCGAAAAGTTCGGCGTGCCGCCGGAGAAGGTGGTCGAGGTGCAGGCGCTGGCGGGGGATTCGACCGACAACGTGCCGGGCGTGCCCGGTATCGGCGTCAAGACCGCCGCGCAATTGATCGTCGAATATGGCGATCTGGAAACGCTGCTCAAGCGCGCCGGCGAGATCAAGCAGCCGAAGCGGCGCGAGGCGCTGATCGAGAATGCGGAGAAGGCACGGATCTCGCGGCAATTGGTGCTGCTCGATGACAAGGTCAAGCTCGACGTCCAGCTCGACGAACTCGCCGTGCACGAACCCGATGCGCGCAAGCTGATCGCGTTTTTGAAGGCGATGGAATTTTCCACCCTGACCCGCCGCGTCGCCGAGTATTCGCAGATCGATCCAGCGGAGATCGAGCCGGATGCAGGAATGAAGAGCGGCGCGAGCGTTTTTGCGTCGCCTCCCTTGGGCGGCAGCGGCGATCTTTTTGCGCCCTCCCCCCTTGCGGGGGAAGTCCGGGGTGGGGGGTCCCAGGAACGGAGTGCCGCGGGTTCACCCCCTTCCCTGCACAAGGGGGGAGGCAATCAACAGCAAGCGGGTGAGGGCATCAAGGGTACCCCCATCTCGCTCGCCGCCGCGCGCGCCGAAGCCGCGCGTAAAACGAAAATCGATCGCAGCAAGTACCAGACAGTCCGCAGCCTCGATCAGCTCAACGCCTGGATCGCGCGGGTAGCTGATTTCGGATATTTCGCCATCGACGCCAAGGCCTCTTCGATCGATCCGATGCAGGCGGAGATGTGCGGCATTGCGCTGGCGCTCGGGCCCAATGACGCCTGCTATGTCCCGCTCAGCCACAAACAGTCAGGCGATGGCGCCGGCCTGTTCGCTGCCGGCCTCGCGCCGGATCAGATCGAGGCCGCAGACGCGCTCGAGGCGCTGCGGCCGCTGCTGGAATCGGCAGGGATTCTGAAGATCGGCTTCAACATCAAGTTCAACGCCGTGATGTTCGCGCAGCACGGCGTCACCATTCGCAACCATGACGACGCACAGCTGATGTCGTATGCGCTCGACGCCGGCCGCAACGCCCATGGCCTCGATGCGCTGGCCGAAACATGGCTCGGCCATGCCACGATGAGCCATGGCGAATTGACCGGCAGCGGCAAAGGCAAGCTCAGCTTCGATCAGGTCGCAATCGACAAGGCGACGGCGTATTCAGCCGAGGATGCCGATGTGATCCTGCGGCTATGGCGGGTGCTGAAACCGCGCCTGACCGCCGAGCGCATGACCGCCGTTTACGAGACGCTGGAGCGGCCGCTGATCTCCGTGCTGGCGCGCATGGAGCGCCACGGCATCTCGATCGACCGCCAGGTGCTGTCGCGTTTGTCGGGCGATTTCGCCCAGACCGCCGCGCGCGTCGAATCCGAAATTCAGGAGATAGCGGGCGAGCCGATCAATGTCGGCAGCCCGAAGCAGCTCGGCGATATCATCTTCGGCAAGATGGGATTGCCCGGCGGCAGCAAGACCAAGACCGGCGCGTGGTCAACCTCGGCGCAGATTCTCGATGAGCTTGCCGAGCAAGGTCACGAATTTCCGAAGAAAATTCTGGAATGGCGGCAGGTCTCGAAACTGAAATCGACTTATACCGACGCGTTGCCGACCTACGTGCATCCGCAAACCCATCGCGTGCACACGACATATGCATTGGCAGCTACCACCACCGGGCGGCTGTCGTCGAACGAACCGAACCTGCAGAACATTCCGGTGCGCACCGAAGACGGCCGCAAGATCCGCCGCGCCTTTATCGCGTCGCCCGGTCACAAGCTGGTGTCAGCGGACTATTCACAAATCGAGTTGCGGTTGCTGGCGGAGATCGCCGACATTCCCGTGCTGAAGCAGGCGTTCCGCGACGGTCTCGACATTCACGCCATGACGGCGTCGGAAATGTTCGGGGTGCCGGTAAAGGACATGCCGGGCGAGGTGCGCCGACGGGCGAAAGCGATCAATTTCGGCATCATCTACGGGATCTCGGCATTTGGCCTCGCCAATCAGCTCGGCATTCCCCGGGAGGAAGCTTCCGCCTACATCAAGAAATATTTTGAACGTTTTCCCGGCATCCGCGCCTATATGGACGAGACGCGGGATTTCTGCCGGGCGCATGGCTATGTCGAGACACTGTTCGGCAGGAAATGTCATTATCCCGACATCAAGGCCAGCAACGCCTCGGTCCGCTCCTTCAACGAGCGCGCCGCGATCAACGCGCGACTGCAGGGCACCGCCGCCGACATCATCCGCCGCGCCATGATCCGGATGGAAGACGCGCTGGCGGAGAAGAAACTCTCGGCGCAGATGCTGCTGCAGGTTCACGACGAACTGATCTTCGAGGTACCCAACGACGAGCTGGCGGCAACGCTGCCGGTGGTGCAGCACACCATGCAGGACGCGCCATTCCCGGCGGTGCTGCTCTCGGTGCCGCTGCATGTCGATGCCCGCGCCGCGGACAATTGGGACGAGGCGCATTAGCAGGTGGCTGTCGTCGCCCGGCTTGACCGGGGTATTCCAGAGCGTTCGCGGTCGACCGCTGCGCTTTATACAGCCGACCGCGGCGGGTCTTGTAGACCATCCACTAGGTCAGTGAGTACTGGGTCGCCCGGTCAAGCCGGGCGATGACGACAGTGCTTGAAGTGGCCCCGCACCCATGCGTTGAAATATTCGACCACCAGCGACGCCAATTACGAAATGGCACCGCGTCCTGATGCGCGCTAAAAAATGCGCAATTTTCTCGTGCGAGTTCCGCCATGCCTCACTTCTCATCCCTGCTCGGCTTCGCCCTCGTTTCGCTTGGCATGGTGCTGACGCCCGGGCCGAACATGATCTACCTGATCTCGCGCTCGATCACGCAGGGGCCGGCAGCGGGGATCGTTTCGCTCGGCGGC
>DASXJV010000277.1:0-20511 GCA_036497205.1 Bradyrhizobium sp. | reverse complement strand
GAAAGTTGTTGCGACCGTGCCGGCTGCGGGATTTCAGGAGGCCGATATTCTGCGGCTCGCCGCCAGTGTCGAGCGCGCCAGCGAGCACCCTCTTGCTGACGCGATCGTTCGCGCCGCCAGGGAACGCAGTCTCGATTTGAGCACGGTGGAAGAGTTCGATTCGCCGACCGGCAAGGGCGTGACCGGCAAAGTCGACGGCAAGATCGTCGTTCTGGGCAATTCGAATTTCCTGACATTGCTCGGAATAGAAACCCAGCCGCTGAACGAGCAAGGTGAACATCTGCGCGAAGATGGCGCTACCGTCATTAATATCGCGGTCGGCGGCAAGCTGGCCGGGCTGCTTGCCATAGCCGATCCGGTAAAAGCGTCGACGCCGGATGCATTAAAGGCGCTGGCGGCGGAAGGCATCAAGGTCATCATGCTGACCGGGGACAACCGGACCACGGCAAACGCCGTCGCACGGAAGCTCGGGATCACCGATGTCGAGGCGGAAGTCCTTCCGGATCAGAAGAGTGCTGTGATCAGCAAGCTGCAGAAGGCCGGGAGGATCGTCGCCATGGCCGGCGACGGCGTCAACGACGCCCCGGCGCTCGCCGCAGCCGACGTCGGAATCGCAATGGGAACCGGCACCGATGTCGCGATGGAGAGTGCCGGGATCACTCTGCTGAAAGGCGATCTGGGCGGCATCGTTCGCGCACGGCGGCTCTCGCAGGCCACCATGAGCAATATCCGGCAGAATCTGTTCTTCGCCTTCATCTACAACGCCGCCGGCATCCCGATTGCCGCAGGCATCCTCTATCCCGGTTTCGGTATCCTGCTCTCCCCGATCATTGCCGCCGCCGCCATGGCGCTGTCGTCGGTGAGCGTCGTCGGCAATGCTTTGCGATTGCGCGTGACGCGTCTGTGAGTAAGTCTCATCCCGCGGCGGCGTCAGAGTTCGTGCTCTCTCAAAACTTAGGAGGTGCATTATGGCCAATTTTACACCGATGTCGGCGGCGATCGGCGGCGCCTTGATTGGATTCTCCGCCGTGCTGCTGATGCTGCTGACCGGCCGAATCGCAGGAATCAGCGGTATATTCGGCGGTCTGCTCGAGCCCGGAAACAACGACAAAGGCTGGCGCATCACCTTTATCGCCGGGCTCATTCTGGCACCCGTTATTTCCGGCTGGATCGGTTATGCGATGCCGACACCCAAAATGCCGGCAAGCTGGACGGTCATCATCGCGGCCGGCCTGCTGGTCGGCTTCGGCACCCGGATGGGAGGCGGCTGTACGTCAGGTCACGGCATCTGTGGTGTAGCGCGATTGTCCGACCGCTCCATCGCGGCAACAGTCGTCTTCATGTTGGTCGCAATTGTCGCCGTTGCGGTCACCCGTCACGTGTTGGGAGGCTGAACCATGCTGATCATTGCGGCCCTGCTTTGCGGATTGATATTCGGCGCCGGCCTCCTGATTTCAGGAATGGTGCAGCCGACAAAGGTTCTGGGCTTCCTGGATGTTTTCGGCGCCTGGGATCCAAGCCTCGCCGTCGTCATGATTGCGGCACTCGTGGTCTCGATACCGGGATTCATGCTGGCAAGGCGCCACCCGCGGCCGATCCTTGCGACGCAAAGTTTTTGGCCGACCAAGATCGGTCTCGATCGTTCGCTCGTGATCGGATCGGCGTTGTTCGGTGTCGGCTGGGGCCTTGTCGGGTTGTGTCCCGGTCCGGCATTGGAGAGTCTTGCGACACTGTCACCGGGCGTCATTGCCTTCGTCGCTGCCATGGGCGCGGGCATGGTTCTTCATGACTTCTGGCAGAGATCTCGGCCGACGATTCGGCATCAAGCGGCTCTAACCGGTACCGACGGATGACCTGATTATGGCCAATTTCGGATTGATGCTCTGCTTGCTTTGGAAAGAACAGCCTGATCGCAGCCCATTTCAAGTCTGTAAGTTCATACCGCATGATTCGGTGCCTCGGTTTGGCCGTTTGAATCAGGCCCAAACCGAGCCTTCAACGGCAGCCCCGGACTTACTCAAGCCGGGTGCCGCCCCGAGCGCTGAGGCAGGAGCAAAATCAACAGCACCATCACGCCCGCCAACGCAAGGGACGCCGTGTATCGGCTAAGCGCCAGCCCGCCGTGATCGAGCGGCTTGTCCAGGAAGTCGCCCACTGTGGCGCCGAGCGGCCGGGTGAGCACGAACGCGATCCAGAACAGGACAGTCCGCGAGATGTTGGTCCAGAAATAGGCCGCCACAGTGAGCGCAAGCCCGGCTGCAAAAACCAGCGCGCCTCCGGCATAACCAAGTCCAGTCGAATCGGCCATCCAGTCGCCGAGCGCGGTACCGAGAGTCTGCGAGAACAGGATCGTAATCCAGTAGAAGATCTCGGCTTGCTTCGAATCTATCGATTCGATCGAAACCGTTCCCAGCTTCCGATGCCAAATCAGCAGTGATGCGATCAGCAGCGCGGCGAGAAGCGAAGAGCCGCCGAGATAGCCGATCCCCAAGGAGCGATCGACGAAATCGGCGAGCGTGGTTCCGACCGTAGTGGTCGCGACGATCACCGTCCAGTAGAGAAACGGATGGAAACGCCTGGCGCTGATCTGCGCGGCCACAGCGGCGGCGAAGATGGCCGCGAAGATGGCCGTTCCGGCCAGATAGCCGAGATTCATCGACATTGTGACGGCGTCGCCGCCGGTCTCGCCGAGAGTCGTCGCAAGTATCTTGATGATCCAGAATCCGAGCGTGACTTCAGGAACCTTGCTGGTCTCTTGGCTGCGGACCCGTTGCTTGTAATATTGATGCATGTTGCTTCACTTTCGCGGGATGGCGACGGCGCCGGTCGCCATCTTCCGTGGCCTTCACATCTCTCTGCTGCAACGTCGAGATGCGTCAGGATTTCCCCATTGAATCCATGACGGACAACAACTCCGTGATCGCCTGCTTGCACTTGGCCGCATCCGGCGTGCTGGCGCGCAGCGCATCCAGCGCGCGGTCAATCGCCTTGTCGACGGTGTGCCAGTCGGCGGCGGCGCGAGGTTTCAGGCCGGCTTCCGCATCGTCCCACTGGGTCTCCAGATCCTTGACGCGTGTTTTTGCGGTCGCAAGATCGCCCTTGTCAATCAATGCGGAGACGTCGATGACGATGGTACGGAACGGGGTCAGATCGCCGAGTTTTGACGTCGCCGCTTCGGCGAGCGGTACGAAGGAGATGGACTTAGTCCTTTCCTGGCCGGGTCCGCTTGCCGAAACGGTCAGAAGACCGATAGCCAGAGCCAAAACCAAACCCTTCATATGTATTCTCCTTTTTAGCTTTGCCGACGGGATCGCCCGGGCATCTGGTGGCAGCTCAATTCAAATCACAGGGCCGGATTGGCCTTGCCCGCGCGCTCGCCTTCAAAGGTCACCCAGGCGACGAGCGCGACGATCACCGTGAGAAACGCGAGGCTGGTGTAGATCGTGCCGAGACCGACGCCGCCGTAGTTCCGGGACTGCGAAAGCAGGTCGCCGAGCGAAGCGCCGAGGGGACGTGTGAGGATGTAGGCCAGCCAGAAGGTGAGAACCGGATTGGCGCCAATATAATAGGCGATCGCGATGACCGCGATCAGCGCGCCGAACGCAACGACACCGAGCTGGAAACCAAGGCCAAGGGCTTCTGTCGCCAGATCGCCTGCCGCTGTTCCGAGCGCGAAGGTGAAGAGGATCGCCGCCCAGTAGAAAAGCTCGCGCCGCGTAGTGATAATGGTGTGAATTGAAAGCGTCCGCTCAACGCCGTACCAGACGGCGAAAATCGCCGCCAGGACGCAGGCAAACACCGCTGTGCTGTCGTAAAGGCTGACCTCCAGCTTGTCCGTCAGCAAATCCGTGATCTGCGTACCGACGATGCTGACGAGGACTACTGTCAGCCAATATTTCCAGGGAACGTAGCTTCTTGCGCGAAGCTGCAGGATCAGTGCGACAACAAGAAAGCCCACCATGATGGCGGCGGTTGTGCTTGCCCCGAGGCCGACATGAACGGCGAGATAGTCGGCGCCGGTCTCGCCGACGGTGGTTGAGAGGACTTTGATGATCCAGAAGATCGCGATGACTTCAGGGACCTTGTTGAGCAATTCTGTACGCTTGGGATTCACCGCGGCCTGCACGTTATATCTCCTCCGGGTTCTCACGCTTGAGGCGATGCCGGATCATGGCGAGGCCAACTTAGGCGCGACTTAGGGAGAGAATTTCCTGGCGGGAACCGGAAGTGCGTCTCCAGCACAAGCAGCGTTGCTCGTCGCGTCTATTCTAAGTCTGCGCTAAGTTGGAATACGAAGACTCCGTCGGATTTTCAGGTTAGGAAATTGCCGCGGACGAGATGCCGGTGGCCCGCGCAGGATATGGGTGCGAGAAGCAAACCTGGCCTTCGGCGTCTCGCACAAGGGATCGACATGCGAGTCTTGCTGGTCGAGGACGATAAGATGGTTGGCGCGGCCGTCGTGCAGGCGCTCAGGGACGCGGCCTACGCCGTCGATTGGGTGACTGACGGCGAGACCGCGATCAATGCGGCGGAGAACGAGGCCTATGAGGTCGCCTTGCTCGACCTTGGGCTGCCAATGGCGGATGGTCGGGAGGTGTTGCGCCGGTTCCGCTCGCTCGGCCGAAAACTTCCCGTGATCATTGTGACCGCGCGGGACGGGCTTGACGATCGCATCGACGGCCTCGATCTCGGAGCAGACGACTACCTGGTAAAGCCATTTGAGATCCGCGAATTGCTGGCGCGCATGCGCGCGGTGCTTCGCCGCGAGGGAAGTGGCTCATCTTCAGTCCTTAGCAATGGCAAGCTTCACCTTGATCCTGCGACACACCAAGCTTGCTTCCTCGAAGAGACATCGCTCCTGACCGCTCGCGAGTTTGCCTTGCTTTCGGCGCTGTTGGCACGGCCCGGCACGATCCTGTCGCGCAGCGAACTCGAGCGGCAAATCTACGGCTGGAATGAGGAAGTCGAGAGCAACGCGATCGAGTTCCTGATCCACACGATTCGCAAGAAGCTGGGAGCCGCCGCGATCCGCAACGTGCGCGGTGTGGGGTGGATGGTGGACGGCCCGTCATGACAAGGTCGCTGCAAGGGCGCTTCTTCGTCGGATTGACCGCGATCATTCTGCTGGCCGGCTGCGTTGGTGCCGTGTTCAGCTACATCTGGGCGTTCGACGAGGCCATCGAGATGCAGGATTCAGTCCTGATCCAGATCGGGAGCCTGTTGCAGAACGGCAGCGTCAGGAGCGAACAATCACTGCGCGGCGTTGACGCGGACGCAGAGGTTAATGTCGTGGAATTGGGGAACGCGCCTGGCGGCCCGGCCGAGGAGCGCCAACTCTGGAGCCTGCGGGACGGCCTGAACGTGGTGTCGCGCACCGGCGGGTCGTTGCGGGTGTTGTTGCGGACACGGCCGGATGGAAGCCGGTTTGCCGTATTGCAGCCTACAGACGTTCGGGATGACATAGCAGGCAATGTGGCGCTTCGCACGCTGCTCCCGATTGCCGCGCTAGTTCCATGCCTACTGCTGGTCACGGCCTTGGTCATCGCGAGGTCGCTACGCCCGATGGTCCGGCTGGCCGCCGATCTCGACGCAAGACGCGCCGACGATATGACTCCGCTTCCGCTGGCGGGGACACCTAGCGAACTTCACCCGTTCATCGCGTCGATCAACGGGCTCTTGAAGCGAATGAATCTGATGATGCATCAGCAACAGCGTTTCGTTGCTGATGCCGCGCACGAACTACGCACCCCCATCACCGCACTCGGCCTGCAAGCCGAGAATCTTGATCCGCTTGATCTGCCCGACGCAGCGCGAGAGCGTCTCGACGCGCTAAAGCAAGGGATAGCCCGCACCAAGCATCTGCTTGAACAACTCCTTGCGCTGGCCCGGCATGAGGCAGACCCGGGCAGTGAAGCCGCGGTGGTGCCGCTCGACCGCACCGTGAAGGATTTGGTGGCCGATCTGCTGCCGGATGCCGCGCGCAAGGGAATAGATCTCGGTTTCGAACTGATCGAGCCGATCGCCACCAAAGGCGAGCCTGTCATGATCGCCACGACGATCCGGAACTTGATCGATAATGCCGTGCGCTTCACGCCGCGAGGCGGCCGTATCGATATCGGAGTCTATCGCGAGGGCGGCGAGGCGGTGATGCAGATCGAGGATACCGGACCGGGCATCCCGTCAGGCGACATCGATCGGATATTCGAGCCGTTCTTTCGCGGCAGCCGGCCGACCGACGATGGGACCGGACTCGGACTCTCGATCGTAAAACGCATCGTCGACGGGCTCGGGGGGACAGTTGTGCTGGAGAATATTTCCGGCCCGGACACGACAGGCCTTCGAGCGACCGTCCGTCTCCCTATTTTCGAATGACTGTTCAGGGCCAGTCCGCACATCGTTAACTAGCCGGGAGTGTGCCGATATGCAGATCTACCTGCATTTGATTTGTGGTCCTTGAACGATGCCCAGGGAGACAACGAAACAGCAGCGCCGACTGCGTGGGCCACCGGAGGGCGAGGTCGTCCTCTTCGGAATTTCTACTCCGGTTTAGGCTAGAGCAAGCGGGTTTCCTATTCGAGTTGTATGCCGGTAGACGCAACCGTCGAGGCTTGGTGCTCATTCTGTCCTAAGTGTCATTTCGTAGAGAACCGTTGGAGACTTATTTTCCAGGAGGACAATTCATGCAGAATCGCTTCTCGTCCAAAGCGCTTGATGCTTTTTGCCTTCTGCTGCTCCCATTTACGCTGAGCAGCGAAGCATTGGCCCAACGAACGCCGAACCAACGTCTGACCCAAGGCGATCTCTCTTCCTTCCGCTCCATCGCTGAGGACACGCTGGCCACCCTGAACAAGGGGAATCTGAAGCGCGCGAAGTCACGGATCAAGGATCTTGAAACGGATTGGGATCGTGCCGAGGCGACGCTTCGTCCGCGGAATCCTGAGCAATGGCGAACCATCGATAAGGCGATTGACTTTGCCTTGCTGCAACTGCGTGCCAACAGCCCGCAAGCGCCCGCCGCCAAAGAAGCTTTAAAAAACTTGCTTGGCGAGCTTGATCAGCCGGATAAAAGCGCAGCGGCTGCTCCTGGAAAAGCCGAAGCCGTCGCATCGGGCAGGCTTTCGCTTATTGACATTATAGCGGCCCTTGAGAGATTGCGGACCGACGAAAGCGTTCTCGACGTAAGCTTCGAGCCCAAAGACGGTCAGCCCATTTACGCCGTCCGGACCTATGCCAATGGGAAGGTATGGGACGGCCTTCTCGATGGCCTGACCGGCGCGGTTGTTGGCGACGGCACGGTGACGGATGAGTCCGAACTTGACGATGAAGACAAGGCGGAAGTGGCAGCTTCAAGCCGCGCGAAAATTGCGCTGCGGCAGGCCATTGAGATAGCAGAGAATACCGGCAACGGTCGTGCGCTTAACGCTGGATTAGAGCAGGTGCGCGGGCGCGTGGTATGGGAAATTCTGCTTCAAAATCCAAAACATCAGCAGATTCGCATCGACCCGATCACCGGCAGGATCCTGTGAGGGCGGTCGGCTTCCCACGGATCAGTCGGGGCCCGTCTTCAGCCGGGCGCGGGCGTCGGGGCTGGTCTATTCGATGAGCCGGGTCAGCACGATGTTCTCGGGCTTTCTCGTCGCCTGCATGTTGCGTGTGGCTGGCGTCAACGGCGGGTTCGGCCTGATTACATCGGCGATGGTGCTGGTGCTCATTACGCTTGCGACTTTCGGCCCGAATGTACGCGGCAAACCACTCGATGCCTTTTAGAACCCGCCTCGGGCTCTTGCCCAAGCCCGTGAGCACGTCTAACTCTCGTGGGGGCTTTTCGCTTTAGGACAAGGCCATCATGTTAGACGCCGCCATCAAGGCGCTATCGCAGATCCTGTCGCCGCCGATGCGTTCGATTCTGTGGCGCTCGATCGGGCTGGCGCTGGTGCTGATCGTGGTGCTGATCGTGGTGCTGGCTGTTGGCCTGCAACGGCTGCTCAGCTGGTTCGCGACATCAGGCGAAGGCTGGGCCGAGGCGATGCTGGGCCCCGGCTTACATACGCCGCTCAATATTCTCGCATGGATCGTCTCGATCGCGGCCGGTCTCGGCGTCGTGTTCGGCGCGGTGTTTTTGATGCCCGCGATCACCTCGCTGGTGGCGAGCGTGTTCGTCGATGAGGTCGCCGACCATGTCGAGCGCGAACACTATCCTGCGGAACGCCCCGGCACGGCACTGCCGTTCGGCCTCGCCATGACCGAAGGCGTCAAAACCGCGCTGCTCACGATCCTGGTCTATCTGATCGCGCTGCCGTTCGTGTTCGTCGCCGGCGCAGGCTTCATCGCGTTCTTTATCGCGACTGCCTGGCTGCTCGGCAGGGAATATTTCGAGCTGGCGGCGATGCGGTTTCGCCCGCCCGCGGAAGCCAAGGCGATGCGCAAGCAGAATGCCGCGACCGTGTTCACCGCGGGACTTATCATCGCGGCATTCGTGTCTATCCCGATCGTCAACCTGGCGACGCCGCTGTTCGGCATGGCGTTCATGGTTCACATGCACAAACGCCTCTCCGGCCCGCGCCCAGAGATGATCGAGCCGGGGCGGAAGACGAGTGTTCCGGTGGTGTGAGCCAAGCGTGCCCGGATGCTGCGCAGCGCACTTGCGGTGCGCTGTTGATCCGGGGCCCATGTTTCACCTCGAATAGATCCCGGCTCTGCGGTGCATCGTGAAGAACGCTGCACCGCGTCCGGGGACATTCAGCCCTGCACCGTCTTTTCCGGCCAGCGGCAGAGATCGTTGATCAGGCATACCTCGCAGCGCGGCTTGCGCGCCAGACACGTGTAGCGGCCATGCAGGATCAGCCAGTGATGCGCGTGTCGCATGAACTCACGCGGGATCACGCGCTCAAGGCCAAGCTCGACCTCGAGCGGCGTATTGCCCGGGGCAAGACCTGTTCGATTGCCGACGCGAAACACGTGGGTGTCTACAGCCATGGTGTGTTCGCCGAACGCCATGTTGAGCACGACGTTGGCGGTCTTGCGCCCGGCGCCGGGCAGCGATTCCAGTTCAGCGCGGGTGCGCGGCACCTCGCCGCCGAACTCGGCGATCAGCTTTTCCGACAGCGCGATTACATTCTTCGCCTTGTTGCGGTAGAGCCCGATGGTCTTGATGTAATCGCGCACCCTGTCCTCGCCGAGCGCAAGCATTTTTTGCGGCGTGTCGGCGACCGCAAACAACGCACGCGTCGCCTTGTTGACGCCGGCGTCGGTCGCTTGCGCCGATAGCACGACCGCGACGAGCAGTGTGTAGGGATTGAGATGCTCCAACTCGCCCTTCGGCTCGGGATTGGCTTTGCGAAAACGGCTGAACGCCTCGTGGATCTCAGCTGACGTCCAAGGCTTCGAAGTCCGAGATTTGCTCGAAACCTTGACCGATTTTTTCGCCGTGTGCGCCTGCCCAGATTTGGCCGCAGCTTTTTTCGTGAATTTTTCTCGCCCCTGACTTGCCGCAGGACGGTGGAGAGATTTTTTGACGGGTTCAGGGGCAGCCGTGGGTTTCGCTTTGGGCAGAGTTCTGCGGGTGATTTTCGCCATGATCGGGGTATACTGACACGCGATGGCAGCAGGCAACGACTTTGATCCTGAAATGGCGCAGCCGGAGTTATTTTCGGCGCTGCTGACGCCGCACCGCTCGCTGAACCGCACGGGTTTTCTGGTGCTGATGACGTTTCTTAGCGCGGTCAGTTTCGCGGCGGGCCTTGCGTTTTTGCTGATGGGCGCGTGGCCAGTGCTCGGCTTTTTCGGCCTCGATGTCCTTGCGATCTATTGGGCGTTCCGGGTCAATTTCCGTCGCGCACGGGCAACCGAGGAAATCTGGGTAACGCCGTTCGAGCTGCGCGTGCGCCGGGTCAGCCACCGTGGCCAGGTGGTCGAATTTGCGCTCAATCCGCTGTGGGTGCAGCTCGACCAGAAAACGCATGCGGAATTCGGCATCGAAAAGCTTTATCTGGTCTCGAGAGGCCGCCGCGTCTCCATCGCGAGTTTCCTGGGGCCGGACGAAAAGGCGCGTTTTGCCAAGGCCTTACTGGCAGCGCTGCAGGCCGCCCGGCGTGGCCCGACCTATAATCCGGTCATCTAGGGGTTCTATTTTGACGCGTTTTCTTCACGCGAACCGGTTTCTACCCCGGATCAAGTCCGGAGCAGGCTTTCGCTCGAAAACGCTATGGGAATGCTTATCGGGAATCGGGTGGTTTGCACGACGTGCCTGTCCTACATCAAGCGCATGATGAGCCTCGCAATCAACGACCATCGCCTGACCAAGCCCGGCCCCCAGAACGCCGCGCTCCGCGACTATGATTCGGTGCGGCGGGCCATCGCCTTCATTTCGGAGCACTGGCGCGCGCAGCCGACCATCGAATCGATGGCGGATGCGGCCGGCGTGACGCCGGATGAACTGCACCATTTATTTCGCCGCTGGGCCGGGCTGACGCCGAAGGCCTTCATGCAGGCGCTGACGCTCGATCATGCCAAGGGCTTGCTGCGCGATTCCGCCAGCGTGCTCGACGCCGCGCTCGACTCCGGGCTTTCGGGCCCGGGGCGGCTGCACGATCTGTTCGTCACTCATGAGGCGATGTCGCCGGGCGAATGGAAAAATGGCGGCGCCGGCATGACGCTGCGCTACGGATTTCATCCCTCGCCGTTTGGCACCGCGATCGTGATCGCCAGCGGCCGCGGACTTGCCGGCCTTGCGTTTGCCGATCCGGGCGAGGAACAGGCCTCGCTTGCCGACATGCAGCGGCGCTGGCCGCGCGCGACCTATGTCGAAGATCGCGACGGCACCGCGGGGCTGGGGGAGCGCATCTTCGACACAAGATTATGGCGTGCGGATCAGCCGTTGCGCGTGGTCCTGATCGGCACCGACTTCGAGGTGCGGGTCTGGGAGACGCTGTTGAAAATCCCGATGGGCCGCGCGGTTTGCTATTCGGACATCGCAACCAAGATCAATAGCCCCAAGGCGTCACGCGCGGTCGGCGCCGCGGTCGGAAAAAATCCGGTGTCGTTCGTGGTGCCGTGCCATCGCGCGCTCGGCAAAGGCGGCGCACTGACCGGCTATCACTGGGGCATTACCCGCAAGCAGGCGATGCTGGGCTGGGAAGCAGGGCAAGTGGGAATCCACTGACCGGTGTTGTGAGGGCGCTCACCGGTCCAGCCGTTTCCAGAACACCGCGGTGTCGCAAAGCCGGCCATCTGGAAACATCGCATAGTCCGGAACGATTCCGGTGCGGGTCCACCCCTCTCTCACATAGAGGCGATAGCCGTTCTCACCCGGCACGGTATCGAGCACCAGAAGCCAGCGGCTACGCCGCCTGGCTTCCTCCTCCACCTGCGCCATCAACGCGGCGCCAATGCCATGCCCACGCGCTGATCGATGCACCAGCAATTTCTTGACATCAGCGCGGTGCGGCTGATTGGGCGGCGTATCCAATCCGAGTTGGACCGTGCCGACAATCCTGCCGTCCAGCCGCGCGGCCAGCAATGCGGTATCCCCCGAGGCGACCGAGCCTGCGACTTTGCGAAAGAATGCAAGCGCCTCGGCATGCGAGAACGGCGACATGAAGCTGACGCTGGCGCCGCCTTCGACACAGTCGGCCAGTACCGACGCCAGTTGATCCAGCGCGGTATCCGCGACCGGCGCATCGAGAGCAATTATTTCAGCCTTGGCGCTCACGCCGCCAGATCGAGCTTCGAGGCAACCGTGGCGTCGGCATTCAACCGGTAGATCACCGGCGCGCCGGTCGCGAGTTCGCGCGCCAAAATGCCTTCCGGCGAAAGTTTCTCCAAGACCATGATCAGCGCGCGCAGCGAATTGCCGTGGGCGACCACCAGCGTGCGCTGGCCACGCAGCACACACGGCAGAATCTCCTGAACGTAATAGGGCAGCGTGCGCGCCAGCGTATCCTTCAGGCTTTCACCACCGGGCGGCGGCACATCGTAGGATCGCCGCCAGACATGAACCTGCTCCTCGCCCCATTTCTTGCGGGCGTCGTCCTTGTTGAGGCCAGACAGGTCGCCGTAATCGCGCTCGTTGAGCGCCAGGTGCTCCTTGACGGGAATGTCGGTCTGGCCGATCTCGGCCAACGTCAGGTCGAGCGTGTGCTGCGCACGTTTGAGCACCGACGTAAACGCGATATCGAACGACAGCCCCTGCGCCTTCAGCTTGCGGCCGGCCTCCCTGGCCTCGGCGATCCCCTTCTCCGTGAGATCGGGATCCTTCCAGCCGGTGAAGAGGTTCTTTAAGTTCCATTCGCTCTGGCCGTGACGCACGAGCACGAGAAGACGATCGCTCATTAAGTTGGATTCCGTTCAGATCTAGAAGTCGCGAAGCCCGAGCACGTCGGTCATTGAGTAGAACCCGGGCTTCTGATCGCGCGCCCACAGCGCGGCTTTGATGGCACCTTGCGCGAACATCGTCCGGTCCTCGGCCCTGTGCGTCAGCTCGATGCGTTCCATCGCGCCGGCGAAGATCACGCTGTGATCGCCGGTAACGCTTCCGCCGCGCAATGAGGCAAAGCCGATATCGCCTGACCGGCGCGCGCCGGTTTGGCCGTCACGTCCTCGGGCGGAGTGCTGATCCAGCGCAATCTTGCGGCCTTCGGCCGCCGCTTCGCCCAACAACAATGCCGTGCCCGACGGCGCGTCGACCTTGGCCCTGTGATGCATCTCCAGAATCTCGATATCGAAACCTTCGTCCAGCGATTGCGCGACGCGCTTCACCAGCGCCGCCAGCAGGTTGACGCCAAGGCTCATATTGCCTGACTTGACGACGATGGCGCGCGAGGTGACGCTCTTGATTACCGCATCATCCGACGACGAGAGACCGGTGGTGCCGATGACGTGAACAAGGCCCCGCTGGGCGGCGATGGCGACGTTGGCAATGGTCGCCCCTGGCACGGTGAAGTCGAGAATGCCGTCGGCGTTTGCCGACAGCGACCACAGATCGGCCGAGACGAGAACGCCATTGGCGGCCAAGCCCGCCAGCGTCCCGGCATCCTTCCCCAAGAGTTCAGAGCCGGGCGCCTCCAGCGCCCCGGTGAGGACTGTGCCTGATGTTTCCGAGATGACACGCGTCAGCGCTCGCCCCATCCGGCCGCCGGCCCCCGCAACGATCAAGCGCATGTCGGACATTTTCTAGACCTCGCCAGCCCTTGTCGTATAGCGGGGGCAGGCTGTTCGGGCAACCAATCAGGCTCTGATTAAGGCTGCGGCCCGTCGTAACCTTCTGTTATCACGAGGTCGCACTCGGAATGGGGTCCGCGGATCGCTACCAGTCGGGCGTATTCCGGTGAATTGTAGCAAGCGATCGCGGTTTCATAATCTTTGAATTCCAGCACCACATTACGCGACCGCGACGAGCCTTCCTTGGCGTCGAACTTGCCGCCGCGCACCAGAAACTTGGCGCCGTATTTCTTGAATACCGCGCCGTTCTGCGCGATGTATTCCTTGTAGCCGTCCATGTTGTGAACATCGACGCGCGCGATCCAGTAGGCCTTTGCCATCTCTCGTTTTCCCTTTTTAATCAGGCCAGCGCCTGCACGATCTCGGCGTGGATGGCGTCCGCCGCAGCTCTGGGATCGGCGGCTTCCATCACAGGCCGTCCGACCACCAGATAATCCGCACCAGAGGCAATGGCGCTGGCCGGCGTCATGATGCGCTTTTGGTCGCCGGCGGCCGTGCCTGAGGGGCGAATACCCGGCGTCACCAGATTCATCTGATGACCCACAATCTTGCGCAAGGACGCCGCCTCTTCCGGCGAGCACACGAGGCCGTCAACCCCGAGCACCTGCGCCTGTTGGGCGCGGGCTTCGACCAGATCGGATACGCCGAGGCGATAACCGGCAGCGTGGAGATCGCCGTCATCATAAGAAGTCAGCACGGTGACGGCGAGGATTTGTAAACCCGATCCCGCGCGGGCCTCGACCGCCGCCTTCATGGTCTGGGGATAGGCGTGCACGGTCAGGAATGTCGCGCCGAGAGCCGCGACACTCTCGACGCCGCGCGCGACTGTGTTGCCGATGTCGTGCAGCTTGAGATCGACGAAAACCTTCTTGCCCCTGTCAGCGAGCTGCCGCACCAGCGGCAGTCCTCCGGCATAGGCGAGCTGATAGCCGATTTTGTAAAACGTCACGCTATCGCCGAGCCGGGCAATCATCGCTTCCGCGAGCGCGAGGCCGGGCAGATCGAGCGCCACAATCAACCGGTCGCGGGGAGCGATATTCGACGGCTGCATATCACCTCACATCATGCGCTGGGAAACGTCGATCAGCTGCCGCACCACCGCGTTGAGCGCTTCGATATCGCCCGGATGCTTTAATCTGTCCATATCATCATAGGCCGCTCCTGCGAACGACAGCGCGAGCTGGTTCGGAATGACCGTGGCGTGGCAGGCGGACAGAATCAGCCGCAGCGCCGCCAGGGATCGCGTTCCGCCGAGGCGGCTTTCCGATGCCGCCGCGATCGCAAACGCGCGTTCGCGAAAGACCTGGCCGCGGGTTTCATGCGCATCCTGCACCCGCGTCACCCAGTCGATGGCATTCTTGACCAAAGGCGGCACCGACGAATTGTATTCCGGCGTCACGATCAGGACGCCATGATGCGCGCCGATCATGCGCTTGAGGTTGATCGCATTCTTCGGCACGCCGGATTTGGTCTGCAAATCGCCGTCATAAATCGGCAGCGGAAAATCACCGAGCGAAATGCGCGTGACTTCCGTGCCGGCCTGCGCGAACTGATATGCCGCCGCCGCCGCAAGCCTTGCATTGAGCGAGCCGGTGCGGAGCGAGCCGGGGATCACGAGGATTTTCAGCGCGGACATGATTTAAATCGCATTCGGGACGAACCGACCGCTTTAGCAGTGCGAGACGGTATCAGCGCTTGCGATACACCCAGACACGGGCCGGCGGAAGGTTCATCCAGATGCGCTCGGAGGCTTCTGTGGACACGCCCGGCAACGATTTCGGAATTGGCGGCGCAACCGAATAGGTGAACTGCACGAACGGCGCGCCCGGCGCCAGCGCGACGAAGGCATCGCGGATCAATTTCAGGCGCGTCAGCATCGGCTTGGTGACGAGCGGCAGGCCGGAGACGACAGCGGATGCGGGAGCGCTCAACACATTCCAGAGCGAGTCTCGCAACGCGTAGGCGTCGCCCTGCACCACCTTGGCGTGGGGATAGCGATCCCGCAGCAGCGCACAGAAGCCCGGATTATATTCGACCAGTACGAGACGCTTCTGATCGACGCCATGCTCGATCAGCGCGTTGGTGATCGCACCGGTCCCCGGCCCAAGTTCGACGACCGGCTCCGAGGAATCGATATTGACATACTGCGCCATGGTGCGCGCCAGCACCCGGCCCGAAGGCATCACCGCGCCCATGTGAAGCGGCTTTTCGATCCATGAACGAAGAAAACGAACCTCATCGTCGAGACGAGGAGGCTTCTTCAACGCACGCACGGACGATTGCAAAGGCATGTCGCTACCAGGCGGGACCGCAATGAGCGGTAGTGTCAGAAAATAGTCACAAAGAGGTATAGATAGCAGGCGACACGGTCAAGCCGAACCGTCACTGCGAGGTAGCGCGGTTACCGAAGAAGTCCTTGACCTTAGTGAAGAAACCCGCTGCTTCGGGTTGCGTTGCGCCGGACGATAATTTTTCGAATTCGGCGAGCAATTCCTGCTGTTTCTTGGTCAGATTTTGCGGCGTTTCGACTACGACCTGGACATACATGTCTCCGGTCTGACGCGAGCGAAGCACCGGCATGCCCTTTGATGCAATGCGAAAGCGCCGGCCGGATTGGGTTCCGGACGGGACTTTCACCTTGGACTTGCTCTTGTCGATGGTCGGCACCTCGAATTCGCCCCCCAGCGCCGCCGTCACCATTGAAATCGGGACGCGACAGTGCAGATCGGCGCCATCGCGCTGAAAAAACTGATGCGTGGCCAGCGACAAAAAAATATAGAGATCACCTGGCGGCCCGCCACGGACGCCGGCCTCGCCTTCGCCGGCAAGCCGGATGCGCGTGCCGTCTTCTACGCCCTGCGGGATATTGACCGACAATGTCCGCTCGCGCGTCACCCGGCCCGAACCCGAGCATGAGGGGCACGGGTCTTCAATCATCTGGCCGCGACCCTGACAGCCGGGGCAGGTTCGCTCCAGCGTGAAAAATCCCTGCGCCTGCCGCACCCGGCCGGCGCCGCCGCACATCGAGCAGGTCTTCGGCTTGGTACCGGCTTTCGCGCCCGTGCCCGAACAGGATTCGCAGGTAACCGAAACCGGGATCTCGATCTGAGCGGCCTTGCCGAGGAAGGCCTCCTCCAGCGTGATTTCCATATTGTAGCGCAGGTCGGCGCCACGCTCGCGCCCGCCGCCGCGTCCGCGTTGCCCAGCCATGCCGAACAGGTCTTCGAAAATATCGGAGAATGACGAGGCAAAGCCCGCGCCGAATCCGGGACCGCCGCCCGTGCCTTGCTCGAAGGCCGCATGGCCGAACCGGTCATAGGCGGCGCGCTTGTCGCCGTCTTTGAGAACTTCATAGGCTTCGTTGATTTCCTTGAAGCGGATCTCGCTCGAGGCATCGCCCGGATTCTTGTCCGGGTGCCACTTCATCGCAAGCTTGCGGAACGCCGCCTTGAGACGGGACTCATCCGCATTTCGGTCGACTTCAAGAGTTTCGTAGTAGCAGCGCTTGGTGGACATCCGTCAAATCCGCCCGAAGTTCGTCCTCATTCCGAAGGAATGCGTCCATGAAGATGCAGCCTCCGGCTTAACGAAAAATGACCCCCATCCTTTGAGACGCGCTGCGTGCTCTTCAGAACGAGGGTCATGGTGATCGCCCGTTTAAGCAGACTTCTTGTTGTTCTTGTCGTCGTCGACTTCGGTGAACTCCGCGTCGACCACGTCGTCCTTCGCAGCATCCTTGGCCGCATCGCTCTCGGCCTGCTGCTTGTACATCGCCTCGCCGAGCTTCATGGAAGTCTGTGCCAACGTGTTGGTCTTGGCCTTGATCGCCTCGGCATCGTCACCCTTCAGCGCTTCCTTCAAATCGCTGACGGCGTCCTCGATGGCGCGGCGCTCGCTCTCTGCGACCTTCGAACCATGTTCGGCCAGCGCTTTCTCGGTCGAGTGCACCAGAGCGTCGGCATGGTTCTTGGCGTCGACCGCTTCGCGGCGTTTCTTGTCCTCGGCGGCATTGGCCTCGGCGTCCTTGACCATCTTCTGGATGTCGGCCTCGGACAGACCGCCGGATGCCTGGATCCGGATCTGCTGCTCCTTGCCGGTCGCCTTGTCCTTTGCCGACACGTTGACAATGCCATTGGCGTCGATGTCGAAGGTCACCTCGATCTGCGGCATGCCGCGCGGCGCCGGAGGAATACCCATCAGATCGAACTGACCGAGAACCTTGTTGTCGGCCGCCATTTCACGCTCGCCCTGGAACACGCGGATGGTGACGGCGTTCTGGTTATCCTCGGCAGTCGAGAACACCTGGCTCTTCTTGGTCGGGATCGTGGTGTTGCGATCGATGATGCGCGTGAACACGCCACCCAGCGTCTCGATGCCGAGCGACAGCGGCGTGACGTCGAGCAGCAGCACGTCCTTGACGTCGCCCTGCAGCACGCCGGCCTGAATGGCCGCGCCGATGGCGACGACCTCGTCAGGATTGACGCCCTTGTGCGGCTCCTTGCCGAAGAACTGCTTCACCACTTCCTGAATCTTCGGCATGCGGGTCATGCCGCCGACCAGTACCACTTCGCCGATTTCGCCGGCGGTGAGGCCTGCATCCTTCAGCGCCTTGCGGCAGGGCTCGATGGTCTTGTCGACGAGATCCTGAACCAGCGCCTCGAACTTGGCGCGCGTCAGTTTCATTGTCAGATGCTTCGGCCCGGACTGATCGGCCGTGATGAACGGCAGATTGATTTCGGTCTGCGTGGTCGAAGACAATTCGATCTTGGCCTTTTCGGAAGCCTCTTTCAGGCGCTGCAGGGCAAGCTTGTCGTTGCGCAGGTTGATGCCCTGTTCCTTCTGGAATTCATCGGCCAGGTAATTGACCAGCCGCATGTCGAAGTCTTCGCCGCCGAGGAATGTGTCGCCGTTGGTCGACTTCACTTCGAACACGCCGTCACCGATCTCGAGGATCGAAATGTCGAAGGTGCCGCCGCCGAGGTCGTATACCGCGATGGTGCCGGTCTTCGTCTTGTCCAGACCGTAAGCCAGCGCGGCCGCGGTCGGCTCGTTGATGATGCGGAGCACTTCAAGGCCGGCGATCTTACCGGCATCCTTGGTGGCCTGGCGTTGCGCGTCGTTGAAATAGGCGGGAACGGTGATGACGGCCTGATCGACCTTCTGGCCGAGATGGGCTTCCGCAGTCTCTTTCATCTTCTGCAGAATGAAAGCGGAAATCTGCGAGGGCGAGTAGGTCTTGCCGTCGGCTTCGACCCAGGCGTCGCCGTTGGACGCCTTGACGATCTTGTAGGGGACAAGCTTCTTGTCCTTTTCGACCATCGGGTCGTCATAGCGGCGGCCGACGAGGCGCTTGACCGCGAAGAACGTCCGCTCGGGATTAGTCACCGCCTGGCGCTTGGCAGGCTGTCCGACGAGGCGCTCGCCGTCATCGCTAAAGGCGACAATCGACGGGGTCGTCCGCATGCCCTCGGCGTTTTCGATGACTTTCGCCGTTTTGCCGTCCATTACGGCAACGCACGAATTCGTGGTGCCGAGATCGATCCCAATGACCTTTCCCATGGTCCTCATACCCTTCTTTTTGCGGCAGGTTGGCTGGGCCCTGACGGCGCACCAATCCAAACCCCCAAACGATCAAATGCTCGCGATATTGCGACGGTGTGCCTCATATAGGAGAGGGGGCGGGCCCTGCAAGGACCGAGCCGCAACCTTAGCCCTCGAAACTCCAACCTTTGAAAGATAGTATCGGCTTCCGGCCCGGACCGGCCCAAGCGAGGCGCGCAGCCTCACCAGCAGGTAGGCCACCAGAGCCGGCGCGATCGGGACCCGGAAGGTGATAGGGCTTAAGGGAACGGAATCGCGGCGTGGCCTGTTGCCAGATCGTCAAAACCGCTAAAAGCGAGCGGACTGAAAACGTAGCCCCCCGGAAAAGGGCCACACCGGCCGACCATTGAACGGCCTCAATGCAAACCCAGTAGAATTTTCATGAAGCCCATTCGACTAGTGTCCGCGGTTGCCCTGTTCGTCACCGCCGTATGTCCTGCCCTCGCCGCGGACCCGGTTTTTCCGCCAGGCATGCGGGTCGGCATGACGCCGCTTGTGGGCCTCACCCGTGCAAAATCATTCGTCGGATTTGAAACCGAGGACCAGAGCGTCAAGGTATTGGTGACGGAGCTCCCGGCCGAGGCCTATGGCGAAGTCATGAATGCCTTCAAGGCGAGTCCTGCGGGCACCAGCGGCATAAAGCCCGAGAGCATCGAAACCGCCGCAGGCCTTGCCTACTATACCGCTGAAAGTGCCAAGGATGGCGCGACCAATGTGCGGCGCTATTCGATGATCCTGCCGGGCGGCACGTTCTCCGGCTATGTCGCCGTGCAAGTTCCCGAAAATGCCACCAAAATCTACAGCGACGATGCCGTGCGGCAGATGTTTGCCTCGGCGGTGATCCGCAAGGAAGTTCCGGTAGAAGAGCAGCTTGGACTGATGCCGTTCAAGATCAGCGAGCTCAGGGATTTCAAGAATGTCCGCACGCTGGCGCCCGGCGCTGCCATTATTCTCGCCGACGGCGACGAGGTAACCGGTTTTGAGCCGGCACCCTTCATGGTGATCGGCCTCATCGGAGCTACGCCGGCGCAGCCCGAGGATCGCGGCCGGTTTGCCCAACAGACCGCAACGACCTTTCCCGGGTTACGCGACGCGCGGATTACGATGTCCGAACCTATTCGTATCGACGGCATGCCCGGCTACGAAACGCGCATCGATGCGACCAGCGGCAAGGACAATACCGCCGTCACCGTGGTGCAATGGTTACGCTTCGGCGGCCCGAGCTCGCTGCGCATCATTGGAAGCGCCCCGCGCGAGCAATGGCCGAAAGCATTTCCACGCTTCCGCGCCGTGCGCGACGGAATTCAGCCGCGCTAGGCATGTCGAGGCGCGTGATGCCTGCGCGGCGGTTATTCGCGAGCCCTGCGCGAAGCGTCAACGCACACTACTGAGAATTTCGACACCGTTGATAGTTTCCACCCATTGGTAATCTCTCAATAAACCGGAAACGTCAGGATGCGACTGCAGCCATGCGCTCCAGTCGCCGGTCAAGTTGTCCACCAGGATCACGCTTGGCCGGACCCGATTGATGTCTTCGATCAGCATCGCACGTTCGCGAGCGGCATAGAAATCCAGCGCCAGATTGGCTTGTGGTCCGATCATGTCGTGTTGCCGCATGTATTCAAGATAAGCTTCGACCCACAAGCCCTGCTGCCGTGAGACCCAGGTGCCGTTGAGTGCGCGCACGAGCGG
>DASXJV010000276.1:0-2575 GCA_036497205.1 Bradyrhizobium sp. | reverse complement strand
CAGAGCTATCTTGAACTGCCATGCGGGAAAACCTCAAAAGGTGAGGCGCGAGTCATGGGCTGGATATTCGACAAAGCCGGACGTTTGATTGCCGGTTTGCAGAAGCCGGTCACTCACTGTGAGCCGTTCACTGCGAACGAGCCGACGGCCTTGCGCGACACCCTTCGACCCGGCGACGTTTTGCTCGTCGAGGGCAAGGGTCGTATTTCCGGCGGCATCAAATATCTCACTCAATCGACATGGTCGCATTCGGCGTTGTACGTCGGGCCGATCGCTGGCGCCGCAACCGAGGGCGAGCCCCACGTCCTGATCGAAGCCAATATCGACGAAGGGGTCGTGTCGGCGCCGCTGTCGAAATATTTGCATTGTCAAACCCGCATCTGCCGGCCGGTGGGCCTGAGCGAAGCAGACTGCGAAAAGGTCTGCCGTTACGCCTCCGAACGCATTGGTCTGCGCTACGATCTCAAGAACGTCATCGACCTCATGCGCTATCTGTTCCCATGGCCGCTGGCACTGCGTTGGCGCCGCCGCACGATCGCGCTCGGCTCCGGCGATGCCAGCCGCATCATCTGCTCTTCGCTGATTGCGCAAGCATTCGACGCGGTGCGTTACCCCATCCTGCCCAAGATCACGCGCGTCGAGAGCCAGACGGAGCGGCGCGAAATCGCCGAGATCCGTCACCCGTCACTTTATGCGCCGCGTGACTTCGACATTTCGCCCTATTTCATGGTGGTGAAGCCGACGCTCGCGCGCGGCTTCAATTATAAGGACATGCATTGGGCCGATCTTCCCCAGGCTCACAACGCACAGGCCACGCTCGCGCCAGAGCTCGAAGGCGCGATCGCGGAGGGAGCTTACGCCTGATTTCCGATGGGCGCTGTATGGCCGCATCATTGACCTAGAAGGCTAAAATTTCTCGACCCATGGCCGCAATTCCATTTCCCAGGTCCAGGCGCTGCGCGGCTGCTGCAGCACACTCCAATAACTTAAGGCAATGGCATCGGGATCGAGCATCGAATCCGGTCTGTCGGCTGGCTCGGCGCGCGCGGCGCTGCGAATGCCGCCGTCGATGACGAAATGTGCGACGTGGATTCCCTGCGGCGACAATTCGCGCGCGATGCTCTGCGCCAGACCGCGCAGCGCGAACTTGCCCATCGCGAACGGCGCCGATTGCGGATAGCCCTTGACGCTGGCGGAGGCGCCGGTGAACAGGATCGCGCCGTGCTTGTTGGGCAGCATCCGCTTCGCCGCCTGCTGCGCCACCAGAAATCCGCCGAACGCGCTGACGGTCATTGCCTGCGCGACCTCCGCCGGCACCAGCTCGGTGAATACGCCGCGCGTCCGGCCGCTTGCGTTGTACACGACGACGTCGGGCACTCCGATCTCGCGTTCAACCAGGCCGAATAGGCGCTCGACGTCGTCGGGATTGGTGGCGTCACAGGCAAACGCGCGTGCGTCGGTCTCAGCGCAAAGCGCGCCAAGTTTCTCGATTTGGCGGGCGGCCAGCGCGACACGGATGTCTTCGCGCGCAAACAGCCGCGCCAGCGATGCGCTGAGGCCTGCACCGGCGCCGACGATCAGGGCGATCTTGTATTTCGGTATTTCCATGAACGGTTTCCTTCTTTCCGAACAGTGTTTTCAGCCGCGCAATCCGGCGCCTGGCTTGCCGCGTTCCGCAAAATCCATTGATGCGGAATGCCTTTGTAGCGAAAATAGGAGCGCACCTGGACCGAGTAGGGCGACATCTCGGCGCCGAAGATGCGATAGCCGCCAGCCATGGGGTTATCCTGCGATCGGGGTTCTTGACGGCTTATCGCCTGCTTTATCAGGATATGATGTATATCATCTGACGCAGGATGTCAGCGATCGCAGCGCTGCTTCTCGGAAATGATCGCAATACAGGGCGGAACGAACAAGAGTTGCAAAATGCACCAACTGAGCAAGCACGACGAAGTGACAACTTCAGCCGATCAGCCGGGATTGCTCGCGCCGGATACGTCGGGGATGAATTTCTACCGCGCCGATCCGGCGCTAAGGGACCTGCTTCGCATCCATCTGCCCGATGCGCTGTTTCGCCATATCGAGCCGCATCTCGACCGGTTGGGCGCGCTCGCCGGCGGTCATCTTGACGAATGCGCGCGGCTTGCCGACCGGCACGTGCCGTTGCTGCATCAGCGCGACCGCTTTGGCCGCGACGCCCAGTGGATCGAATATCATCCGGCCTATCGCGAGTTGGAGCGCGCCGCGTTCGGCGAATTCGGCATCCACGCGATGTCGCTTCGCAAGGGCATTTTGGACTGGCCGCAGCCCTATCCGGTGGTGGCAAAGCACGCCTTCACGTTTCTGTTCAACCAGGCCGAGTTCGGCCTGGGTTGCCCGATCAACGTCACCGATGGCTGCGCCAAGCTGCTGTCGCGCTTCGGCAACGAGGCGTTGAAGGCGAGATATCTGGACGGACTGACCCAGACCGACATGAGCAAGCTGACCCAGGGCGGCCAGTTCATGACCGAAAAAGAAGGCGGCTCCGACGTCGGGAAGCTCACCACCACAGCGGTGCAGGAAGGCGATCACTGGC
>DASXJV010000275.1:0-2903 GCA_036497205.1 Bradyrhizobium sp. | reverse complement strand
AAGCAGCGCACTTTCATTCAGTTCACCGGCCTTGTGCAGGGCGAGGATCGTGCGCTGCGCCGGCGCGAAGTCGCGGCGGCTCTCGACCGGCTCAGGCACGCCGGAAATTTCGCTCATCGCCTGCCTCATCGCAGCCTGCCTGACGGGCTTGACCACCTCGAACAGCCGGCGGCGGATGATATCTATTGATCCTGCCAGAAGGTCCTTCAATTGCGAGCCCGAGAGATCGTCGCGCTGGCCAACCGTGAGCGTCAGAACGCCATCCTGGCTGGCGCGCTTGATCAGCGCCGAATATCCGGCTTGCGAAAATCGCGCTCCGGCATTACCGGCGGTGCGCCTGACCGCCTCGCGGTCGCCGCGGCGCACGATGACGTCGGTGATAGCAGGCGATAGCGTTGGTCGCTCCGACATTGCCAGCAGATGTCCCTGGCCTTTCATGCGTGCGATTTCGATCAGGGCCTGCTCATCGATGACAGGCGATCGGCGCAGCAGCGGCCCGGCAATCAATATCTCGTCCTCGCGCGCGAGTTGCCCCACCAGAACGCGCGGAGCGTTGCCGAGGACGGACAGCCGCTCGGCCAAATCGGCCCGCGCGGCGAGTTCGGCGTGAGGAACGAGATCGATCAGAACACCGTCAAACAGGTCGACGTGATCGGGCCGGAAATTCTTGGCTCCCAGCAGGAACAGTTCGGCCACCCGGCGCGCTGCCTCGGCACGGCGTTTGGGATCGCCATGTCTGACAATCTCATCGAGCCCGGGGATCAGCGATGTGGCGACTGTCATGAAACACACTCAAACCCGGCGCATAGGCAAGTTTCCGGCAATCTAGGTTGGCTTGGTGAAGGAAGGGTTAGGTTTGAAACCGCATCCCGAAACGTCCAAAATCATGCGCTCAGGCCTCGCGGGCCTTGCCGGATCGGGGGAAAACCGCTATATCAGCGGCCACTTATGGTTCTCATACGATCGCGTATTGAGAGTGGGCCCTCCGGGACCCGCTCTTTTTTATTACCTGAACGAGCCCGCAGACTGTGGCGCCGGGGCCCGGCTCAGGCAGCACAGCCGGACCGGCTTTCCGGCCCGGCCCCAAGCCAACGCAAGTTAGACCGCTTTTGACCCTTGATATGACCGATTCAACTGCTGGTTCCGTGGACACCGATCTGCTTGCCGAGCCGCGCCTGGTTGTCGAGCCGGGCATGGCGGCACGCGTATCGGCGGTCGCAGGTCCTGTGCTGCAGGGAATGGGCTACCGGCTGGTGCGGATCAAGATATCCGGGGAATCCGGCTGTACGGTCCAGATCATGGCGGAGCGGCCCGACGGATCGATGCAGATCGAGGATTGCGAGGCGATCTCAAAGGCGCTGTCGCCGGTGCTTGACGTCGCCGATCCGATCGACCGGGCCTACCGGCTGGAAATTTCGTCGCCCGGCATCGACCGGCCGCTGGTGCGCCGCTCCGATTTCGAGCGCTATGCCGGCCACCTCGTGAAAATCGAGATGGCGATCGCGCATCAAGGCCGCAAGCGATTTCGCGGCAAGCTCGAGGGCGTGGAGGGCGATGCCGTGCGTTTACATCGTGATGACACACGCGCGGGCGAAGATGCCGATGTTAAACTGGTGATGGAGGATATCGCCGACGCAAGGCTGGTTCTGACCGACGAGCTGATCGCGGAATCGATGCGGCGCGGCAAGGCCGCGGAGCGCGAGCTGCGCCAGAATCTCGGGCTTGAGCCGCCACCGCCGCCGCATGCCAGGAAAAGCGACCCCGCGAAGAGCAACAGACCGAGGCCGAAATTGAAGCCAGACAAATTGAAACTAGATAAGAAGAACGCCCCGAAAAATACCAAGGAACACCGCCTCGCCGCAGAAAGACTGCGGAGAGGCGAGATCGATCCCACCGAAGGAGAGTGAGCCATGGCAGCTGTCAGCGCCAATAAACTTGAATTGCTGCAGATCGCAGATGCAGTCGCGCGCGAAAAATCAATCGACCGCGGTATCGTGATCGCGGCAATGGAGGACGCCATCGCCAAGGCCGCGCGGGCACGCTACGGCAGCGAGACCGACGTTCACGCCGAAATCGACGCCAAAAAGGGCGAACTGCGGCTGTCGCGTCACATGCTGGTGGTCGAGCAGGTCGAGAATTCGTCGAACCAGATTTCACTGGAAGACGCCCGCCGCGCCAATCCGGGAGCGCAGATCGGCGACACCATCGCCGACACGCTGCCGCCGCTGGAATATGGCCGCATCGCCGCGCAATCCGCCAAGCAGGTGATCGTGCAGAAGGTGCGCGAGGCCGAGCGTGACCGGCAGTATCAGGAATTCAAGGACCGCATCGGCGATATCGTCAACGGCATCGTCAAGCGCGTCGAATACGGCAGCGTCATTGTCGATCTGGGGCGCGGCGAAGCCATCGTGCGCCGTGACGAGATGCTCCCGCGCGAGGTATTCCGCAATGGCGACCGCGTCCGCGCCTATATTTTCGACGTGCGGCGCGAAACCCGGGGGCCGCAGATTTTCCTCTCCCGCACCCATCCGCAATTCATGGCAAAACTGTTCGCGCAGGAAGTGCCGGAAATCTACGACGGTATCGTCGAGATCAAGGCGGTGGCCCGCGATCCCGGGTCGCGCGCGAAAATCGGCGTGATTTCGCGGGATTCGTCGGTCGATCCGGTCGGCGCCTGCGTCGGCATGCGCGGCTCGCGCGTGCAGGCCGTGGTGAATGAATTGCAGGGCGAAAAGATCGACATCATTCCGTGGTCGCCCGATATCGCGACCTTTGTCGTCAACGCGCTGGCGCCCGCCGAAGTCGCCAAGGTCGTGATCGACGAGGACCGCGAGCGGATCGAGGTCGTGGTTCCCGACACCAATAACCAGTTGTCGCTGGCGATCGGCCGGCGCGGACAGAAT
>DASXJV010000274.1:0-2980 GCA_036497205.1 Bradyrhizobium sp. | reverse complement strand
GGGCTGGTCGGCATTCCCAATGCGGCTGAAGCCGTCATGCTGGAGCGCGACATGCGCCTCGTCGCGCTGACCGGCGGGCGCTATCACGCGGCCTCGCTGAGCTGCATCGAATCGCTGGAAATCCTCAAGCGCGCGCGCGATGCCGGGCTTGCCGTCAGCGCCTCGGTCTCGATCAATCATGTGACGCTGAACGAAAACGACATCGGCCCGTACCGGACCTTCCTGAAACTCTCGCCGCCGCTGCGCACCGAGGACGACCGCCTCGCTCTGGTCGCAGCCGTCGCCTCCGGATTGATCGACGTCGTGATGTCCGACCACAATCCGCAGGACGTCGAAGTGAAGCGGCTACCGTTCGCGGAAGCAGCCTCAGGCGCGATCGGCCTGCAGACCATGCTGCCGGCGGCGCTGCGGCTCATCCATAATGGCGAGATGGATTTCAAGACCCTGATCCGGGCGATGTCGACGCGCCCCGCCGAGCTGTTGGGCTTGCCGGGCGGAACCTTGCGTGCCGGCTCGCCTGCCGACGTCATCGTAATCGAGGCCGATACGCCGTGGGTGCTCGACCCCTCCGATCTCAAATCGCAATGCAAGAACACGCCGTTCGACGAAGCGCGGTTCTCGGGCCGCGTCGTGCGCACCATCGTCGGCGGACGAACGGTCTATGAGCATGTCTGATGCGTGCGTGATATACCATCGAGGGAGGAACGGCGATGTCACCTGAAGCATGGCTGCCGGTGGCGTTCGGCCTCGGCTATCTGCTCGGCTCGATACCGTTCGGGCTTATCCTGACAAAGCTCGCCGGAACTCAGGATCTTCGCTCGATCGGCTCCGGCAATATCGGCGCCACCAATGTGCTGCGCACCGGGCACAAGGGGCTCGCCGCGGCAACGCTCATCTGCGACATGCTGAAAGGCACACTCGCGGTTGTCATCGCCGGTTATTACGGCGGACCCAACGCCGCGATGCTGGCGGCACTTGGCGCCTTTCTCGGCCACCTGTTTCCGGTGTGGCTCGGTTTCAAGGGCGGCAAGGGCGTCGCGGTTTATATCGGCGTGCTGATCGGGTTGTTCTGGCCCGCCGCGGTGGTGTTTTGCGTGCTATGGATCGCGACCGCGGCAACCTCCCGATACTCGTCGCTCTCGGCGCTGGTTGCGAGTTTTGTCACGCCGATTTTCCTGTGGTGGTTCGGCCATCCCGCTCTCGCCTCGCTGTGCGCCGTGCTGACCCTGCTGCTGTTTTACATGCACCGCGAAAACATCCAGCGATTGCAAGCGGGGACCGAAGGACGAATCGGCGAGAAGTAAGGACGCACCGCCCCTCTCTCGTCATCCAGGCTTGGGCCAACAGGCGCATCCTCAGATGTGCAATTGCACATCTGGGAATAACGGAACTTAGTGCAGGGCAGCGGGCGGGCGGAGCTACTGCGCCAGCGCTTCTTCAACGAAGCGTGCGGCCGCCAGCGCTCCAGCGTCGTCGCCAAATCGTGCGATCACCTGCACACCCACTGGTAATCCACCGTCAGCGACGTATGCGGGAATGCTGACGCAGGGCACGCCCATCAGTGTCCAGAGCCGGTTGAAACGGGGATCGCCGGTCGAGGCCAACCCCTTCGGGGGAGCGCCCGGCGCGGAGAACGTCAGCAATACGTCAACATCGCCGAAGATGTCAGCCAATGCGCCTCTAGCCCGCTTCGCAATCCCGCGCGCCTCGTCGTAGGCGGCGGGCAGGATGCCGGCGGTTTCGTCGAGCTTTGCGCGCAGCAGCGGCGGCATCGCATCGTAATGCGTCAGGTATTCCCAGGCCAGCGCCTGATGCGCCTCGAATTCCTGCACGGTCGGTTGAATCCGCCACGCTTGGGCGACGATGTCAGGCAAAGCCAGCGCGCGGACGGATGCCCCGGCGCGTTCCGCCGCCTTCGCTGCGATCCGCAGCGCCTCTCCGCCCGCTGCTTCCGGTGCGCCAGCGAAATCCTGCGTCACGATCCCTATACGCAGCGTCTGCATCGCGGCACCCGGCAGCAGTTCGGGCCGATTGGTCATTGCCGAAAGTCCGTGCGCGAGGTCTTTGACCCCGACCGCGAACAGGCCAACAGTGTCCAACGTCCATGAATAGCACTTCACGCCGACCGTCGGCAGCAGCCGGAATGACGGCTTGATCGCGGCGACGCCGCAGAACGAAGCCGGCCGGATTACCGAACCACCGGTCTGCGTTCCCAGCGCGAGCGGAATCATTCCGGCCGCGACGGCCGCTGCGGAGCCCGATGACGATCCGCCCGGCGTATGATTTTGGTTGCGCGGATTGAGCGTCGGCGTCGGATCGAGGGCTGCGAAAGCCGTCGTCGTGGTCTTGTCGACAATGGTCGCTCCCGCCTGCCTCAGCATCGCCACGACGGGCGCATCCGCGCGTGGCTGCCAGCCCTTGTAGATCGGCGAGCCCATTTCAGTCGGAAGGTCTGATGTATCGATGATGTCCTTGATCGCCACGGCTATGCCGCGCAGAGGCCCGGCGCTTGCCGCCCGGACGGTTTCGGCACGACAGACAAAGGCGCCGATGGTTTTGTCATGAGCGTCGATCGCTTCAAGCGACTGGGTGATCGCCGCTTCCGGCGAAAGCTCGCCGGATTCGATGCGGCGCTGAAGTTCGGCGAGCGAGATCATGGGTGTCATTCCCTTAAGTCGGCAGCACCACTTTTACGGAGCATGTGGGGATGGAGCAAGGGCATGAGGGCAAGCCGGGCCATCCCCTTTCATCATGCCCGTCTTGTGCGGCATTCCGCATTTTTCTTGCTAGAGCGAACAGGGCTCCGACGCGTTCCGCACCGAAATCTCAGGTTCAACCCCCCTTCCCCACACTCTCCAGTTGATCCATGCTGCCGGCGAGGAGCCGCATGGACACTCGAACGCCAACCACCACACACCTCACCGACGAGCAGCGCATTGACTGGCTGCGGCTGATCCGTTCCGACCGCGTCGGGCCCCAC
>DASXJV010000273.1:0-1567 GCA_036497205.1 Bradyrhizobium sp. | reverse complement strand
CTCGGCCGAGCTATGCGCGGCTTCCACGAGTTCTGCGGAAATTTCCGCCGTCTGCGCCGGCGTTCCCCAACTCGGCGCCTCGCTGCCGTCGCCCCAGGCCCGCGGCCGATAGAAGGTGTGTACGCCAAATTTGTACATCTTCTTCATTTCATTGACCCAGGACGGGCGCACCCAATAGGCGTGGTAGTGCGTCGACTTGGCGACTTCCGGCAGCCAAAGTTGGCCGTCGAGCATTGCCTTTGCGATTTTCCTGGCGCGGTCCCACATGTCGGGTTCGCGCACGACGTCGGCGATATTGTCGCAAGCGAAGGTGAACTGGCATGCGAGATGGCGGTTCTTGTTCTGGTAGACCACGCCGCACACCGTGGTCGGATAGAAGCCGGAGAATGCGCGGTTCATTACCACCTGCGCCACCGCGATCTGGCCGCGCACGGCTTCGCCGCGGGCTTCGAAATAGACGGCTTCGGCTAGGCATTTCTCCGATTTGGCGCGCGCCTTCTCATCGAACAGGCCGAGGCGTTCGGCCGGCGTCTTGATGCGCTGATTGTCGGAATTGACTTCGCCCTTGGCGGCGATGCTCTCACCGCTGTCAACGGCCTTTGGCTCATCCCCGGCCGACGGCAACGACGCCATCACCTTCATGTCCGGATCGGGGAGCGTGCCCGGCATCACGATCAGGGGCTCTTCGCCGGGCTGCCAGCGTTCCATATTCTCCGCCGGCGCGCCGAGCGACGAGCTACCGAAAAACAGATTTGCGGTCTTCACCGAGAAGCCATCGTGCGATGGGGCGTGCTCGAGCGCCATGGCGGATGCATCGGGCGCGGCTTTCAGGTCGTCGAGCGGTTGGGCCTCGAGCGACATCGAAACATCGTATTGCGCAAGCGGCGGAGCGCTCAGCGCTTCCGCAAGCTCCGGATCGAGCGGAACGGGTTCAGCAGACGGCGCGACGGCAGCGGTTTTCGCGCCTGCCACAGAGGTATTGGACGTCGATGGATCCTCATTCGAGGGCGCGACGTTAGCAGGCGGTGCGGGCTCGGGCCGGACAGTGACGATGCGATCGCCCTTCAGCGTACGATCGACTTTGGGAAAATCGGACGCCTGATAACGCGGCGGGGCGTGCACAATCGGATTGCGCGTCACCGAACCGGTGATGTCGATACCCTGGTTGTCGAGGCTGGCCAGCCGATAGGTCGCGGTCTGCGGAGTAGACGTCCCGATCGGACGGCCGAAGCTATACGTGGCGACCTGGATGGTGCTGACAGCGGAGAATACCCGTTTCTGCCAGCGTTCGGCGACGCCCGGCTGCCGGGCCAGCAGCGATGCGATATCCTGGTATCCGATCTCTGTCGGCATCAAAGCGAAGACGCAGAGGCCGATTCCGAAGGACGCGAAACGCGCGCCCTTCGGCCGGTTACGCACTACTAACATCGATACGCTCACGCAACGCCACACACACGCAATCGAACCCAGCACATCCATGCAATTCGATCTTTTTTGGTAATATCGAATTTAGGTTGCGAGGGAGTTAATCGGCGTTGCACGCGCGATACAGCCAAGAAATAGCTGC
>DASXJV010000272.1:0-1806 GCA_036497205.1 Bradyrhizobium sp. | reverse complement strand
GACGCAATGCCCTTCAGAAATGTCTCCATTCACGGGCTGCGCCCCGGCGGCCATTACGTATTCTTTGTCTCGCCGGATAATAAGCTGGTCGTCATCGAACCTAGCCGCAATTATGCAGAGCTTTGACCGTTTGGCGCTGGTTTTGCGATTTTCGGTGGCCCCGCCGCGTGCGCTGACGCGGCTCATCCTCTCCTTTGGCGAGCCGGAGATCCGAGATAGCAAGGCTTGGGGTTGACGGGACGGGGTTGGAAGATGGGGCGCGCCGCCCCGGAGGTCAGGTGACGAGCCGCGGGATGCGCGTCAGCGCCAGGCGAAGCATGTCCTGCGCCGGGGAAGCGGTCGGAAAGTGAACCTTGATCATCGTTTTCATCTCGACGACGCGGGCGGCGATTTTGATCAGGCGCAGCCGCAACGTGTCGAACTGGGCGACGCGCCAGAACGAGCGTTTGGGCGTTGAAGCGCGCAGACCCCACATCAGCCAATAGGCGCCGGCGTGCAGAAAAAGCCGGAACTGATTCGCGGTCGACTTCGAGCACGACGTGCGGTCGGCGGCCAGATGCGTCTTCCAGGATTTGATATGGTTTTCCGCCTGGCCGCGTCGGCAGTAGATATCCTGGTAGAGAACCCGAGGATTGCGCGTTTCCAGATTGGTGATGATGAACCGCGTGTCGGGCCCTTCCGCGCCGACTTCGATGCGGGCGACAATGCGCTCGACGCGGCTCCAACTCCCGGCGGCGTGCAGAAACTCTTTGAAGCGACGAACCTTGCCGTCCTTCGGCGCCGCGTCGAAGCGAGCTTTCGTGCTCGCCTCCAACGTTTTGACATGGGCGCGCAATGTCGTTGTCGGCGCGACGCCGAGAATGTAGTCGAGACCATTGGCCCGACACCAGTCGAGAACCTCGGGGCAGCAGTAATGGCTATCGGCGCGCAACATGATGCGCGTATTCGGCCAGTTGGCGCGGATGGCGCGCAACAGGCGGCGCAGAAAGGCGCGGATTTCCCTGCCCTTCGGCCGTTTGGCGGGACGCAGAACCGCAGTGATGAAGCGGCCCTCGCCATCGAAGACGACGATCGGCTGGAAGCCGTATTCGTCGTAGTGGGCGTTAAACAACCGCAACTGCTGGCCGCCATGGACGGCGTCGAACGTATCGTCGATATCGAGCACGATGCGTTTGGGAACCTGCTTGAACGAGGCGCAATACAAATCGACCATGCCGCGGCCCATGCGCAGCAATGCGCGCACGTCCGGTAGGTTCTCCAGCCGCGAGATCGTCGATTGCGAACACAGCTCGCGGTCGGACGGAGCAAGGTCATGCGCCATTTTGAACACCGGATCGGCGCGCAGGCTATTGGCGTCGATGCCGTCTTCGTAGCCGGCGGCGATCATCAACAGGCGGAAGCGAATGATGTCGGAAAGCGTGTGCGTGATCTGATCGGGCGCGCGCGGGTCTTCGATGCAGGCGGCCAGACGATCGGCGACGCTCAGCCGTTGCTCCACTTCTCGCAGCACCAGGACGCCGCCGTCTGAGGACAGCGAACCGCCGTCGAATTTGGCCACAACGGATTTGCCGGCGACGGATGACAGGCTAGGCAACGGCAGCGTAGAATCCATCATGGCGGATGTGGTCTCGCAGAAATGGCTCGGATTGGCTTCAGCAACCGAATCCTATGCCAAATCATAGGCTTGATCTACATCCGCCAACCCCGTGCTGCATAATCCGGGCTAGAGCACATTCCGCCGAAGTGGACACCGGTTCGGCGACAAGAATGTGCTCAGGGAATTGATTTCGCGCGAATTGTCATCGA
>DASXJV010000271.1:0-4666 GCA_036497205.1 Bradyrhizobium sp. | reverse complement strand
CGGCGCGCCGTTGGCGTCACCTTCAAGGGTGATGGTCGGCACGGTGATGACCGGGAATTCGGCCAAGCGCTTTTCCAAGTCGTCGTACTTCGGTTCGCCTGCGGCCAGGCCGAGCCGCCAACGGTAGTTATGGATCACGATCGCCACGTGGTCCGGATTGTCGAAAGCCGCCGCGCTGCGATCGAACGTGGCGTCGTCGAAGTCCCACTTCGGCGACGCGATCTGCCAGATGAGCTTGGAAAAATCGCGCCGGTATTCGTCGTAGCCGGCCCGGCCGCGCTCCGTCGCAAAATAATACTGGTACCACCATTGCAGTTCGGCCTTCGGCGGCAGCGGCGCCTTGCCGGCCTGCTGGCTTCCGATCAGATAACCGCTCACGGAGACCAGCGCCTTGCAGCGCTCCGGCCAAAGCGCCGCGGTGATGCAGGCTGTCCGCGCGCCCCAATCGAAACCGGCGAGCGTCGCTTTCTCGATCTTGAGCGCATCCATCAGGGCGATGATGTCGACAGCCACCACAGCTTGCTGGCCATTCCTGGCGGTTTCACCCGAGAGGAAGCGCGTCGCGCCATAGCCGCGCAGATACGGCACGATCACCCGGTAGCCCGCCGATGCCAGCATGGGCGCGACATCGACAAATGCGTGAATATCGTAAGGCCAGCCGTGCAGGAGAATGACGACGGGGCCATCGGCCGGGCCAGCTTCCGCGTATCCAATATTGAGAACGCCGGCATCGATCTGCTTCAGTGAGGCGAACGACGTGTTCGTCCCCGGCTTGATCGCGGGCAGTTGCGTCGTTTTGGTTGCCGGGCTCTGTGCCTGGGCGAAGCCGACCATACCGAGCTGGGTGGCGGCGATGGTCATGGCCGCGGTGCCGAAAAAACGGCGGCGGTGATCATTGATTTCGTCTGGCATAGTAGGTCCCTTCCACTTGCGATAGCCGAACGCCCGCGAGCCGCGCGCGCTGCGGACGCAAACTACGTCCGGTGCCACGCCTCGTCGACAGACTTGCCGTTGATAAATCGCCGACCCAGCGCTGGCCGGTGTCAGGGTACTCTTTGCGGGGACCGAAGCTTTATTCGGCGGGCTGTGGCGCCATCTTGTCCTTGCCGTCGCCTTTGCCCTCCGGCCGCGGATGACGTCCCCAAGTGGACATCCAATGCGACAGCCGATCGAGGTAGAGGTAGACGACAGGCGTCGTGAACAATGTGAGCGCCTGGCTCACCAGCAGGCCGCCGACCATCGCGTAGCCGAGCGGCTGGCGGAGTTCAGAGCCGGTCCCTTGTCCAAGCATCAGCGGCACGCCGCCGAGCATCGCCGCCATGGTCGTCATCATGATCGGACGGAAGCGCAGCAGCGCCGCCTTGCGAATGGCCTCGGCCGGCGCCAGCCCTTCGTCACGTTCGGCGACGATGGCGAAGTCGACCAGCATGATTCCGTTCTTCTTCACGATGCCGATGAGCAGGATGATGCCGATCAGCGCGATCAGGCTGAAGTCGAAATGGAAGATCATCAGCATCAGCAGCGCTCCGACGCCCGCCGACGGCAGCGTCGACAGAATCGTGATCGGGTGGATGTAGCTTTCGTACAGGATGCCGAGGATCAGGTAGACGACCACGAGCGCGGCCAGGATCAGCATCGGCACGGTCGACAGCGAATCCTGGAACGCCTGCGCGTTGCCCTGGAACGTCGTGTTGATCGTGGCGGGGACATTCAGCTCAGCTTTCGCACGATCGATCGCCTCGGTCGCCTGGCCGAGCGCCGTCCCTTGCGCGAGATTGAAGCTGATCGTGATCGCCGGGAACTGCCCCTGGTGGCTGATGGACAGGGGCTGGATCGGATGCGTCGTCCACTTCGCGAAGGCCGCAAGCGGGACCTCGCCGCCGGTCGTCGGCGAGTGCAGGAAGATCCGCTGCAGCGTGCCCGGATCGCCCTGGAGCGACGGCAGCACCTCCATGATCACGTAGTAGCTCGATAGCTGCGTGAAGTACTGCGCGATCTGGCGCTGGCCGAACGCATCGTAAAGCGTGTCGTCGATCATCTGCGCCGTGAGGCCGTATTGCGATGCCCGGTCACGGTTGACCTCCAGCGTCAGCGTCGTCCCGTCCGTCTGCTGATCGGTGGCGACGTCGCGCAGCTCGGGCAGGCTCTTGAGCTTGTCGAGCATCTTCGGCGCCCACTCGTTGAGCTGCGCCACGTCCGAGCCCTGCAACGTATATTGGAACTGCGTGCGCGAGGCGCGGCCGCCGACGCGGACATCCTGCGCGGCCTGCAGAAAAAGCCGCGCACCCTCGATCTTTTCCGACTTGGCACGCAGCCGCGCGATCACCTGGTCCGCGTTCGCGGTCCGTTGGGCGCGCGGCTTCAGCGCGATGAACATGCGGCCCGTGTTGGGCGGATTGCCGTTGCCGCCCATGAACATGGCGAAGTGGTCGACCGCCGGATCGCTTTTGACGAGTTCACCGAGCTGCTGCATGTGCTGCATCATTTGCTGCGGCGACGAGTCTTGCGATGCCTCGGCGATGCCGGTGAGCAGGCCGATATCCTGCTGCGGGAAAAAGCCCTTGGGGATCACCACGAACAGGTAGACGGACAAAGCCAATGTCGCGAAGAACACGCAGAGCGTAATGAACCGGAACCGCAGCACGACATCGAGGCCGCGCTCGTACGTATGCAGCAGGGCGTCAAAGGCGCGCTCGCTCCAGGCGTAGAAGCGGCCGTGATGCACCTCGCGCGGCGGCCTGAGGAAGCGTGAGGCCATCATCGGCGTCAGCGTCAGCGACACGAAGGCCGAAACGATGATCGTCATAGCCAAGGTGACCGCGAATTCGCGGAACAGGCGGCCGATGATGCCGCCCATCAGCAAGAGCGGGATCAGAACCGCGATCAGCGAAATACTGATCGAGACGATGGTAAAGGCGATCTCGCGCGAGCCGCGCAAGGCAGCATCGAACGGCGATTCGCCTTCTTCGACGTAACGCGTGATGTTCTCCAGCATCACGATGGCGTCGTCGACAACGAAGCCGACCGCGATCGTCAAGGCCATCAGCGAGAGGTTGTCGAGGCTGTAGCCAAAGCCCCACATCAGCGCGCAGGCCCCGAGCAACGCGAGCGGCACGGTTATGCTCGGGATGATGGTCGCCCAGACGCTGCGAAGGAATAAGAAGATCACCATGACGACCAGCGCGATGGTGAGCAGCAGCGTGAATTGCACGTCCGAGACCGCGGCGCGAATGGTCTGAGTGCGGTCGCTCACGGTGAAGATGTTGATCGCCGGCGGCATCGCGGCGCGCAGCCGGGGAAGCGCCGCCTTGATCTTGTCCACCGTGTCGATGACGTTGGCGCCGGGCTGCTTGAAGACCACGAGGATCACGCCGCGTTGGCCATCGGCCCAACCGGCTTGGGTCGTGTCCTGCGGGCCTTCCACCGCCTGTCCGATGTCGCGCACGCGCAACGGCGCGCCGTTCTTGTACGCGACGATGACGTTGTTCCAGTCCTTGGCCTTGATGAGCTGGTCGTTGGTATAGATCGTGAAAGACCGCGTTTCGCCGCGCACCGTGCCTTTCGGATTATCGACCGTCGCCACCGAGAGCGGGGTGCGCACGTCCTCGAGCGACAGACCCTTCGCGACGAGCTTGGCGGGATCGAGTTGGATGCGGATGGCGGGCTTCTGCTGGCCGCCGATCAGCACCTGCGCCACGCCGGGGATCTGGCTGATCTGTTGTGCGAGCTTGGTCTCGACATTGTCGTCGACCTCGGTCAGCGGCAGGGTGTCGGACGTCGCGCCGAGCAGAAGGATCGGCGCGTCCGCCGGGTTGACCTTACGGTAGGTCGGCGGACTGGGCAGGTTCTTCGGCAGCTGGCCGCCGGCCGCGTTGATCGCGGACTGCACGTCGTTCGCAGCGGCATCGATGTTGCGGTCGAGATCGAATTGGATGGTGATTGCGCTCGAGCCCACCACGCTCGTCGACGTCATCTGCGAGACGCCGGGAATCTGGGCGAATTGCGTCTCCAGCGGCTGGGCAACGGCCGAGGCCATCGTTTCCGGGCTGGCGCCGGGCAGGCTCGCCGCCACCTGGATGGTCGGAAAGTCGACCTGCGGCAGTGGTGCGACCGGCAATCGCGGATAGGCGACAAGCCCCACAAAAAGCACGCCGACCATCATCAGCGAGGTCGCGATCGGCAGCCGGATGAAGGGTGCGGAGATGCCGCCTGCCATGATCAGTGCGCCTTTTGCGAGTTGGTTTCGGACGCAGAGGCCGCCGGCGGATCGATCTCCACGTCCGAGCCGTTGGTCGACTTCTTCGCGGAGGCCTGGCCGCTCGACTCCGGCGCCGGGGCGGGCGCGGCGGTCGACGGACGCGGATCGACGAGCGCGTTTGCGACCAGCCGGTATTGTCCGGCGACGACGACGCGTTCGCCGGCATTGACGCCTTGCGTGACGACGGTTCTGTGGTCGCCCTCTTCGCCGGTTTTTATGTTGCGAACCGCGACTTTATTCTCGGGCCCTACGACGAAGGCATAAAGTCCGTTCGGCCCGTGCTGAATCGCATCGTTCGGAACGACCACGACGTTCTTCTGCGTGTTGACAAGGAGCCGCGTCGAGACCGACAGGCCCGGCCACAGCGCGTTGTCTTTGTTTTCGAACGTCGCCTTCATCTGGATCGTG
>DASXJV010000270.1:0-4808 GCA_036497205.1 Bradyrhizobium sp. | reverse complement strand
TTCCAGCATCGATCCATCGTCATCGGATTTCGCGCGCAATTCTGAATCCATGCGCGCGCTCGTCGCGGACTTGCGCGAAAAGCTCAGCCAGGTCGCCGGCGGCGGCGGCGAAGTCTCGCGGAAGCGCCATACGGCTCGGGGCAAGATGCTGGCGCGCGAGCGCGTTGATCTCCTGATCGATCCCGGCACGGCGTTTCTCGAACTGTCGCCGCTGGCGGCCTACGATCTCGATGGCGGCGACGTGCATTCGGCGAGTATCGTCACCGGGGTCGGTCGGATTGCGGGGCGCGAATGCGTGGTCGTCGCCAATGATGCCACCATCAAGGGCGGCACCTATTACCCGATGACGGTGAAGAAACATTTGCGCGCGCAGGACGTCGCGCGGCAAAACAATCTGCCCTGCGTCTACATGGTCGATTCCGGCGGCGCGTTCCTGCCGCAGCAGGACGAGATTTTTCCAGACGAGCGGCATTTTGGCCGCATCTTCTACAATCAGGCGCAGATGTCCGCGCAGGGCATTCCGCAGATTGCGATTGTGATGGGTTCCTGCACGGCCGGCGGGGCCTATGTCCCGGCGATGTCGGACGAAAGCATTATCGTGCGCAACCAAGGCACGATTTTTCTCGGCGGACCGCCGCTGGTAAAGGCCGCGACCGGGGAAGTGGTCACCGCAGAAGAACTCGGCGGCGCCGACGTGCACTCGCGGCAATCCGGCGTCACCGATCATTATGCGCAGAACGACAGCCATGCGATCGGGATTGCACGGCGCATCGTCGCCACGCTGAAGCCGCCGCAGCGCGTTGCCTTGAACATGCGCGAACCGCGCGAGCCGCTGTTTGCGCCTGAGGAAATTTATGGCGTGGTCCCCGCCGACGGGCGCAAGCCGTTCGACGTGCATGACATTATTGCCCGGGTGGTCGACGGCTCGGAATTCGACGAGTTCAAGAAATTATACGGCCAGACGCTGATTTGCGGTTTTGCCCATATCTGGGGATACCCGGTCGGCATCATCGCTAACAACGGTATCCTGTTCAGCGAAAGCGCGCTGAAGGGCGCGCATTTCATTGAGCTGTGCTGCCAGCGCAATATTCCTTTGGTGTTCCTGCAGAACATCACCGGCTTCATGGTCGGCAAGAAATATGAAGCCGGCGGCATCGCGCGCGATGGCGCCAAGCTGGTGACGGCGGTGGCGACCGCGGGGGTGCCGAAATTCACTGTCGTGATTGGCGGCTCCTACGGGGCCGGCAATTACGGGATGGGCGGCCGCGCCTACAGCCCGCGTTTCCTCTGGATGTGGCCGAACGCCCGGATCTCTGTGATGGGCGGCGAGCAGGCGGCGATGGTCCTGAGCCAGGTCCGTCGCGATAACATCGAGGCGAAGGGCGAGACTTGGTCGGCGGACGAGGAGGACAAGTTTCGTGCGCCTATCCGCGCCCAATATGAGAGTCAGGGCAGTCCCTACTACGCCACCGCCCGGCTCTGGGATGACGGCGTGATCGATCCCGCCGATACACGGCTGGTGCTCGGCCTTGGTCTTTCGGCCGCAACCAATGCGCCGATCGAGCCGACCCGCTTCGGCCTGTTCAGGATGTAATGATGGATCGCCCCAAGCAGTACCGGCGATTTCGCAGCCTGCTGATCGCCAATCGCGGCGAGATCGCCTGCCGCGTGATCCGAACAGCAAAGGCAATGGGCCTGCGCACTGTTGCGGTTTATTCCGAAGCCGACCGTGACGCGATGCATGTCGCCATGGCCGATGAAGCTATCTTGCTCGGACCGGCGCGGGCGCGCGACAGCTATCTCAACATCGAGCGCGTGATTGAAGCGGTGCGCATCAGCGGCGCTGAAGCCGTGCATCCCGGTTACGGATTTCTTTCCGAGAGTGCAGAATTCGCGCAAGCATGCGCGGACGCGGGATTGGTATTTGTCGGTCCGACTGCCGGCATGATCAAGGTGATGGGCTCGAAATCGGGCTCAAAAATGCTGATGGAACAGGCCGGCGTGCCGCTGGTGCCGGGCTATCACGGCGAGGCCCAGGACGAGGCGACCCTGGCGAACGCCGCCGACAAAATAGGCTTTCCGGTTCTGATCAAGGCGTCGGCGGGCGGCGGTGGTCGCGGCATGCGCATCGTGGGCTCGGCAAACGAGCTCGCGGCGGCGGTTGTCAGCGCCAAGCGTGAGGCCAAGGCCGCCTTCGGTGACGATCGCATGCTGATCGAGAAATTCGTCAAAAATCCACGCCACATCGAAGTGCAGATCATCGGCGACGGCCATGGTAATCTGCTGTCGCTGTTCGAGCGCGAATGCACGTTGCAGCGGCGGCATCAGAAGGTGATCGAGGAAGCGCCGTCGCCGACACTTAATGGCGCACAGCGCGAGGCAGTGTGCGCCGCCGCGCGCAAGGCAGCTGCCGCGGTAGATTATGTCGGCGCCGGCACCATCGAGTTTGTTTCCGACGGCAGGGATGTCTTCTTCATCGAGATGAACACAAGACTGCAGGTCGAGCATCCCGTAACCGAGCTGATCACGGGCATTGATCTCGTCGAATGGCAGTTGCGCGTGGCATTCGGCGAAAAACTTCCGCTGGCACAGGATCAAATCGAGTTAAACGGACATGCGATCGAGGCGCGGGTCTACGCCGAAAATCCCCATAAGAATTTCATGCCGTCGGTCGGTCGTATCAGAACCTGGCGCACGCCGGAGCAATCGAACGGCCTGCGGATCGATGCCGGCTATCGCGAGGGCGATGCGGTGTCGCCGCACTACGACGCCATGCTGGCCAAGGTGATTGCGTGGGCGCCGACCCGCGACGCCGCGATTGAGAGGCTTAACCGCGGCCTTGAAGACACCGACGTTCGCGGCATCGTTACCAACATTCCCTTTCTTGCGGCGCTGGTGACGCATCCGGATGTGCGTGCCAACGCCATCGATACCGGCTTCATCGAACGTGAATTAAAGAACCTGACGCCGGGCTCTCGCGCGCCTGGCGATCTCGAACTTTGTGCGGCCGTGGCGGCAATCCTCGGCGCAGAACAGAAAGCCGCGCGCACTGAGTCGCATTCGCCATGGCAAACCTCGGGCTGGATGCCGGTGGGCCGGCGGCAGCGGCTGTTCACGTTCCGGCACGCACACGAGGCCGAGCAAGAGATAAGCCTGCAGTATGGAAACGGTCCGGCGACGCTGTCGATCGGGGAGCGCGAATTTGCCTTCTCATCTTCGCCCAGGGATGAGGTCGGGTTCGATCTCACGCTGGGCGACATAAGGTCCCGCATCGTTGCGGTCATCGAAGGCCATGAACTATATATGCGAACCCGCAATGGGCGGTTTGACCTGCATTGGGTCGATCCGTTCGGCGGCGACGACGAAGAGCAGGTCGGCGAAGACAAGATTGTTGCGCCCCTGCCGGGCACGGTGGTGGCGCTATTAGCCGAGGAGGGCGGCACGCTGGAGAAGGGCGCGCCGATCCTGACCCTTGAGGTCATGAAGATGGAGCAGACCCTGCGCGCGCCATTCGCCGGCGTGCTGAAAGTGATCAAATGCAAGGTCGGCGATATCGTGCAGGAGGGCGTCGAACTCGCCGAAGTCGAGCCGACAGGCCAGTGAGATCAGCATGAGCGATTCCGTGCGCATCGTTGAAGTGGGCCCACGCGATGGCCTTCAAAATGAAAAAACGCCGGTCAGCGTCGCCGCCCGCATCGCATTCATCGAGGCGCTGGTTGACGCAGGCCTGCACACCGTCGAGGTCGGGGCCTTTGTGTCGCCGAAGGCGATCCCGCAGATGGTGAGTTCGGACCAGGTGCTGCGGGCTGTCCACCATCACCCTACAAGCGAATTCCATGTGCTGGTGCCGAACGAAAAAGGCTACGAAGCTGCGCGCGAGGCCGGCGCCAAAGTGATCTCGGTGTTTGCTTCGGCCTCGGAAGGCTTTTCGCGCGCCAATATCAATTGCTCGGTCGCCGAATCGATTCTGCGCTTCAAGCCGGTAGTCGCCCGCGCCAAGGCTGACGGTATTAAGGTGCGCGGCTATATCTCCTGCGTGCTCGGTTGCCCCTATGACGGCGAGGTCAAGCCGCAAGCGGTGGTGAATGTTGCGAAGGTGTTATGGGAGCTCGGCTGTCACGAAGTCTCGCTCGGCGACACCATCGGCGTCGGTACCCCTATCAAAGCGCGGCAGCTGCTACGCGCCGTGGCTGCCGTCATGCCGATGGCTAATCTCGCAATGCATTTTCACGACACTTACGGCCAGGCGCTGGCCAATCTCTATGCCGGGATGGAGGAGGGCGCGCGCGTGATCGATTCCGCCGCCGGCGGCCTCGGCGGCTGCCCCTACGCGCCGGGCGCTACCGGGAATGTCGCGACCGAGGACGTGGTCTACATGCTCGAGGGCATGGGCATCGCCACCGGTGTCGACATGACGAAACTGGTGGCGGCAACGAACGAGGTAAGCCGCCTGATCGGACGGCCGCCGGTGAGCCGTGTGGTATCGGCGTTGAACGCGAAGGTGCGAACGCAGTCGTAGCAACCGTCAAACGTTGCGCGAGCTTGATGAACGCCAGATAGTTGGCCGCGAATTTGTCATATCGTGGCGCGACACGCCGACATTGCTTGATCTTGTTGAAGAACCGTTCGATCAGGTTGCGCGCACGATACAGATACGGGCTGAAGCAGATCTGGTCTTTCTGATTTCGTTTCGGCGGAATGTTCGCCCATGCTCCTTGCTGGCGGGCGAGTTCCCTGATCCAGTCCGCGTCGTTTCCACGATCCGCGAGCAACATCGTGTGTGGAAGCAAGGCGCTGAGGAGAACCGA
>DASXJV010000269.1:0-5883 GCA_036497205.1 Bradyrhizobium sp. | reverse complement strand
TCGCCTGACGCGTCGACGCGCAGCCAGCCCGAGGGCGCCAGCCGCTGCTGCGGCAGGAAGCGGCCCTTGTAGTCCATCTTCTTGGAACCTTCGATCCAGTATCCGAGATAGACGTAGGGCAGGCCCTGCCGTCTTGCGCGGGCGATATGATCGAGGATCATGAACGTGCCAAGCGAGCGGCTTTCCTCCGACGGCTCGAAGAAGGAATACACCATCGAGAGCCCGTCGCTGAGCACGTCGGTCAGCGCCACCGCCACCAGATCCTCGCTGCGGCCGGTGACGCCGCTGTCGGGCCCGCGCTTGCGATATTCGATGATGCGGGTCTCGACATGGCTATCCTCCACCATCATGGCGTAGTCGAGCACGGTCATGTCGGCCATTCCGCCATGGCGGTGGCGAGAGTCGAGATACGCGCGGAAGATCGAATATTGCTCAGAAGTTGGCACCGCGCTGCGCTGCTCGCCGACGATGTCGACATTGCGGGCCATGATTTTCCGGAAATTGCGCGACGGGCGAAACTCGTTGGCGATCACGCGCACGGACACGCAGGCCCGGCATTGATCGCAGGCCGGCCGATAAGCGATCGACTGGCTGCGGCGGAAGCCACCGTGGGTGAGCAGATCGTTAAGATCGGCCGCTTTCTCTCCGACCAGATGGGTGAACACCTTCCGCTCGTGCCGGCCCGGCAGATAGGGGCAGGGCGAGGGCGCCGTCAGGTAGAATTGCGGGGTGTCACGCGAATGCTGGGTCAAGGAATTCCTTCAGCCTCCGGGGCGAAGCAGCCAGCTAGCATCGCCTTGCTCTGCCTAACGGTCAATTGATTTCCATCAAGGCTCAGATGGTCGGCGCCGATTGTGCTACCGGGGCCCGAACCGAATTGTTGATAACCACAGTTCCCAGCACGAAGTCGTGCAATAGCCGCCGCCGGGCGTTGAACGGTCCGATCAGGAGAACGAATGGCGACAACATCGTGACCGAAATCCAGTACAGCACCGGATGGATGGCGCCGAGCAGGAAATAGCAGGGCGCGCCGTACCAGGTCCGCATTTCCAGGTCCATCATCCGCATGCCGATGGTCGCCGAATGCGGGCCGCCGAGGCAGGAGCCGTAATAGATTAACGCCCAGACGATCGATGCCGGCGAAATCAGCCAGAATAGCGCCCAGCCGAGCCCGAGCGTGACCAGGCCGAACACCGCGATGAAGACGGTCGCAAGCGCGATCGGCACCGCCAGGATGAAAAGGTCGATGATGAAGGCGATCACCCGCCGCGTCAGCACGCTGCGGAACAGTTCCGGCTCCAGGTAAGGGTCGAACGCGTGCCGGTAGTCCGGCCCGCCGCCTTGATTCCAGCCGCCCGCATTGCCGCTATATGACATGATCTTTTCCCTCCAGACCCTGCGCGAAAGCACATGGGAACCGGCGGTCCCACCGCAAGCCCGGCACCGCATTAACAAGCAGAAATATTCCGGCGGATTCGCGGCCACGGGGAGTTTAACAGGGTTAGGCTGGGTGTGGCATCGGCGAGGTGTGCATGGGCGGACAGATCGAACTGCGCTGTCGTTGCGGCGAGGTGCGATGCACCGTGACCAACCTGTCGCCGCGCACCGTCAATCGCATCGTTTGCTATTGTGACGACTGTCAGGCATTTGCGCATCAGCTCGGGCGCGCCGATCTCCTCAACGCGAAAGGAGGCAGCGACATCGTTCAGTTCGCCCCCGCGGCGCTGTCCTTCACGCAAGGCCAGTATCGTATCGTTGGCCTGCGGCTGAAGCCCAACGGGCTCTATCGCTGGTATGCGAGCTGCTGCAACACGCCGGTCGGCAACACCCTCACTCCACGTATTCCGTTCGTTGGCTTGCTCGTGCCGACTTTTGACGAGCCGCGGCTGGATGATGCGGTCGGCGCGCCCTCGGGCGCGATCTTCGGCAAATATGCCGTGGGCGGACCGCCGCCGGGATCGACGGGTCCCAATCTGCCCCTCGTGTTTCACGCGATCGGCAGGTTGCTCGGCTGGTGGCTTGGGCGGCGGACCTGGCCGCATCCCTTTTTCTCACGCGAGACCGGCGCGCCACTTTACGCAGTGACGGTGCTGTCGCGAGAGCAGCGCGAGGCGCTGCGGGCCTTCTGTGGTCCGCGCCCGGGCGAGCCTTAGCTCAGCGCTCGGCCTTCAGCTTTTCCGCCGCCTTTGGCGCAAAGTAAGTCAGTACGCCGTCGGCGCCGGCACGCTTGAACGCGACGAGCGCCTCCATCATCGCACGCTCACCGTCGATCCAGCCATTGTTGGCGGCGCCTGCGATCATCGCGTATTCGCCCGAGACCTGATAGGCGAAGGTCGGCATGCCGAAGGCGTCCTTCACGCGGCGCAGCACGTCGAGATAGGGCATGCCGGGCTTGACCATCACCATGTCGGCGCCCTCGGCGATGTCGAGTTCGACCTCGCGCAGCGCCTCATCCGAATTGGCGCTGTCCATCTGGTAGGTGCGCTTGTCGCCGGTCAGCGTTTTGGCCGAGCCGATGGCGTCGCGGAACGGTCCGTAGAAGGCCGAGGCATATTTTGCCGCATACGCCATGATCTGCACGTCCTGGAATCCGGCGCGGTCGAGGCCTTCGCGGATCGCGCCGACGCGGCCGTCCATCATGTCCGATGGCGCGATGATGTCGCAGCCGGCTTCAGCCTGCACCAGCGCCTGGCGCACCAGCACCGCGACCGTCTCGTCGTTCAAAATCCTGTCGTTCTCCAGCAGGCCGTCATGGCCATGACTGGTGAAGGGATCGAGGGCGACGTCGCAGAGTATGCCGAGGTCGGGAAACTCCTTCTTGATCGCGCGCACGGACTGACAGACGAGGTTGTCGGGATTGAGCGCTTCCGAACCCTCTTCGTCACGCAAGGACGGCTCGGTATAGGGAAACAGCGCGATGCAGGGGATGTTCAGCTTCATCGCGCGCTCGGCGTCGCGCACGGTCTGGTCCACGGACAGGCGATCGACGCCGGGCATCGACGCAATGGGCGCGCGATGATTATGGCCCGCAGTGACGAATAGCGGCCAGATCAGGTCGTCGGTGGTCAGCACATGCTCGCGCACCATCCGCCGCGCCCATTCGGACTTGCGGTTGCGGCGGGGCCGCACCGCGAGATCGAGGGCAGGGGAGGTCGCCGCGGTGTCCCGCCGCCCGGCATCGCGCATTTCGATCGGACGGCCGAATTTGATTGCCATGTAAGCGTCTCCCCGGCGGGTAGAAATCGGGATTTGTCCAATTCTAGCATTTGGGTGCTCTGGCGTCACCCGACCATCCGCCGTACTAGTGCTCCGATTCCGAAGTTCGCATCATATCGCGGCGACCTCGTTTGCGAACTTCGGAATCGAAAGAGCACTAGCAACTTATTGATTCTAGTGCGGCTTTGACTTTGAAGTTCCGATGGTGTGAGTATGCCGAACAACTGATCGGAACTTCAAAGTCGCCGTACTAGTGGAGCGGATTTGACGTTCGCTACCCCACGGGCCACAAGCTCGCAAAGCGAACGTCAAATCCAAAGCTCCACTAAAATCAATATTTTGCTAGTGGTCCTTTGATTCCAACATTTGTAAAAGTGCCGCTGAAATGGGATACGAATGTCGGAATCGGACCGCTAGCCCCAAAGGATTGATTTTGCAGCGCCGGCGCGTCAAGACTCGGCTGTGACGGAGTCCCAAAGGCCTGATTGCCCGATATGAGTTGCATTTGAGCATGTCTGAAATGCCATCGCACGGCCAGCCGCGCGACGCGATGTCGGCTGCGCTCTCCACCGAACGCATCGACGGCGACGAGAACGTCTGGACGCGCCGTCTTGTGCTGTTCCTGCGCATCATGGCCGTGCTGTCGATCCTCAAGGGCCTGTATCACTGGGCGCAGGTGACGGGCTTCATCGGCGGCGAGGAGGAAGCTTTCGAGAACCAGCCAATGGCCTGGCAGGCCGCCACCATCTATTTTGCGGTGATCGAGCTGGTTGCCGCCGTGGGCCTTTGGCTGGCGACGCCCTGGGGCGCGGTGGTGTGGCTCACCACGGTGGTTTCAATGGCGGTGATCGAGCTGATGTTTCCGGGAATCTACGGCGGCAGCCTGCTGGTGGTCGGGGGCGAGGCCTTCATGCTTGCCGCCTATCTCGGGCTGGCCTGGATGGCAGCGCGCGAACGGCCGCCATAACAGGCGGAGTGCGCGGCTTTACTGCCGAACGCTACGACACATGCCCCTGGTCGATGTGACGAGGCGTCTTCTTCTCGCGCTGCGGCGTCATCCTTGCGGGATCCGCAGCACCCGGCACGCCGCGCGGGCCGAACTGGGCGCGCTGAATGTCATCCTCGGAGAAATCGGGCTCGATCCCGACGGGTTCGCGCACCTTGGGCGGAACGTCACCGGCGAACAGCTCGCCCTGGCCGGCGTCTGCCTCGCGATAGCGCTGCCGCGTGATGTCGTCCGCGGCGCGGACGGCGGCACGGTCGCGGTAGTGCCAGCTCAGCGTGCCGTAGATCAGGCCGACCAGCAGCAGGAATGCTCCGAGAAAAAAGACGATCTCGAGACCCATGATGTTTCTCCACCTCTTGCGGGCTCACTGGAGTTCAATCCCGCGGCGCCGCGGCCGTTCCTCGATGAATGGCGGATGAACGGACCTCCGTCTTTCGGTGCATGCGACAAGAATCGCGGGAACGCGCGTTGCTTCCGAACGTTCCAGATGAAGAGGAGGAACGCGCCATGAAACGAACCGGAATTCTGATCGCAGCCGCGATGCTGCTGCTTCCATCCGCCGCGCTGGCCGCGCCCGGCATGGTCACCACGAATGTGAGCTTGCGGGCCGGTCCCGGCGACGGCTTTCCCGTGGTCGACCGCATTCCCGGCGGCTCCCATGTCAACATCCATGGCTGCCTGAAGGGCGATGCCTGGTGCGACGTGAGCTGGTCGGACGACCGCGGCTGGGTGTCGTCGGACGAGCTGCAATGGCTGTACCGCAACAACTACGTCTACCTGTCCGACTATTACAACGACATCGACGTACCCGTGGTGCCTTTTGTGATCGGCAGCTATTGGTCGAGCTATTATGCAGGCCGGCCGTTCTTCCATCGCCGCGCTTACTTCGACCGCTATTGGCGCTCGCATGAGAGTATTGCGATGCGCACGCCTGACCGCATCGCGCGGGCTCGTGCCGGCCGCAGCAATGCCGCCGTGATCGAAGGCCGCGGCCGCGGTGCCGAGGCGCGCACCGCGATCGACACGCGGAACCGTGCTGACGTGCGCAACCGCACGGATGTGCGTAGCCGCACCACGGATGTGCGAAGCCGCACGGAGCTGCGCGGCGCCGAGGCCGCGCGGATCGGTGCCGAGCGCGGACGCGTGGCCGCCGGCGTGAATCGCAACATCGGGCGCGGACCGGCGCCGATGGCGCGGGCCGAGCATGGCGCGCGCTTCTCGGCCGCTCCAGCAGCCCGGCCGGCGCCCGCGGCGCGGATCGCGCAGCCGAACATCAGCCACGGTGCGCCGATGAACGCACGGGCGCAGATGCCGGCGCCGCACGCGGCGGCTCCCGCAATGCCGGGCGGCGGTGCGCGGATCGGTGGCGGTGCCGCCGCTGCGCCGCACGTCGCGGCTCCCGCCGGAGGCGGAGGCGGAGGCCCGGGCCGGCATCACTGAGTGAAGCTGAGAGATACGCGAGACGAGAAAGCCCGGCAGCGATGCCGGGCTTTTCTCTTATCCCTCCCCCGCGAAAGGCACCGTAGATGGGGTAACGGGCCGCGAGGCCTTCCAAGGCAGCCGCGCTAGCTACGGCGCTATTTGGTTGCGCGCGCGTCGCGCGGCTGGCCTGGAAGGCGGTCGTCCCTCAAATTGATGGTGTGAACGGAGTCGGGCCAGGG
>DASXJV010000268.1:0-8537 GCA_036497205.1 Bradyrhizobium sp. | reverse complement strand
GCCGGCCAATGCGCCACGGGGCTGGCTGCGCGCAGCTGTCGTCGCGGCGCTGGCGATTGTGTTCGTGGGTGCGGCGATCGGCTTCATCGGATTTCTTTCGCAGCTGCGCGGTGCTGAAATGAAGCCTGACCGCAAGGCGGACGGCATCGTGGTGCTCACCGGCGGTTCATCGCGCGTCTCCGATGCGATGGAATTGCTGGCCGGCGGTTACGGCAAGCGCCTGCTGATCTCAGGCGTACACCCGACAAACGCGGCGAGCGACATTTCCCGTTCGCTGTCCGACAATCAGTCGTTGCTGAGCTGCTGCGTCGATCTCGACCGCTCGGCCGTCAACACCCGCAGCAATGCGGCGGAGACGCGGCGCTGGGCGCGCGAGCGTGGCTTCAAATCGCTGATCGTGGTGACATCGAATTACCACATGCCGCGGGCAATCGTCGAATTGTCGCATGCGATGCCCGATATCGCGCTGATTCCGTTCGCGGTGGTTGGCGACAAATGGCGAGACGAACCGTGGTGGACGAGTGGCGCGACATTGCGGCTGCTGCTATCGGAATATGTGAAATATGTCGCCGCCGAAATGCGGGTACGTCTGGCGGATGCCGGTCTCGAACTGACGCCCGAGCTTGCGGACCAGCCGACCGGATCCCTCGCGCGGCGCAGACCGGCGACGGCTCAAGTCAATTGATCGGGTTTTCGATGGTTTCGATTTTCTTGCGTTCGCTGGCCTACAACGTGCTGTTCTATGCGCTGTTGGTGTTCTGGATTCTAGTTGCAATTCCCACCTATCTGATGCCGCCGCGGGCCTTCATGACCGTCGCCAAGGCCTGGGCGCGCAGCAGCATATGGCTGATGCGGGTGATCTGCAACACCAAGGTGGAATATCGCGGGCTTGAAAAGATTCCGAAGGGGCCGCTGATCGTCGCATCGAAACATCAGTCGATGTGGGAAACCTTCGCGCTGATGCAGTTCTTCGATGCGCCGCTGTTTATCTACAAGCGCGAGCTGGCCTGGATTCCGTTTTTCGGCTGGTACCTGATGAAGTCGAAGATGATCGGCGTTGATCGCGACGGCGGCATGCGATCGCTAATGGAGATGGCGCGGCGTGCGCCTAAGGAAATTCGCAGCGGCAGGCAGTTGATCATTTTCCCTGAAGGCACCCGGACCCCGGTCGACGCCTCGCCGGTCTATATGACCGGAGTGGGGCAGATCTACGTCAGTAGCGGTGTGCCCTGCCTTCCGGTCGCGCTGAATTCCGGACTGTTCTGGCCGCGCCGGACTTTCATGCGCTATCCCGGCACCCTCGTGGTTGAATTCCTCGATCCGTTGCCGCCGGGCCTCGCGCGCAAGGATTTCATCGCCCGGATCAGGGCATCGATCGAGGGCGCCACCAACCGCCTGGTCAAGGCAGCGCGGCAGGAGCAGGCGCAATTGTTCGGCCGCGTGCCGGGTTCGGCATCGGTGAAAGGGTAACGTGGGGCACTTACTTACCCTCCCCCTCCAACCGCTCCAGCGGAGGGTAAGGATGCAGTGACGTGTCGTTGTGCAGTATCGCCGCGAGTTGATGCAATTGCGTATCTCGAAACCCTTCTGCCTCGATTGCCTTCACCGTGGAGAGAACGTATTCGCGGTTCGCGCCGGACTGGCCGTGCCCCTGCAGCACGTGACGGAGTTGCTCCGCCAGTGACAGCCGCCCGGCATACTGCAGATGACCACGATCGACCACGTAAGCCAGTGCGCTGACGCGCTGCCGCGCCTCGTTCTCCAGCCACACCGACCGCATCACCTCGCGATAGACTGATGTGACCTGTTCGCGCTCGCGCAAGTAAGCGACCGTGGCGGAGCGGTGCTTTTCCGCGACCCGAAACGCGATGCCGCGGCAGGCGCCGCCGCGGTCAAGGCCGAGCACGAGGCCGGGCTTTTCCGGCGTTCCGCGATGCACGAAGGAGTAGACGCAGAGCGCGCGATGCTCGCCGATCAGCCGCGCCGGGACTTGCTCGATGAACTCGAAGCCCGGCCGCCACATCAGCGAGCCGTAGCCGAACACCCACAGGTCGCCTTTGGACAATTCCGCTTCGGACAGGATTTTCGCTGGCATCGCGCGCACGGCTATCAGAACGGCAAAGTGAAGCGAAGCAAAATTCCGCGTCTTTCGTTGCCCGGGCTAGTCGCTTACATTTGACAAAATCATCAGCCAAAGGTCGCCGCATGTCCGATATGGCCCTCCCGCTCCGCCGGCGCCCGCTTTGGCGCCTATTCATCATGCCCGTATTGCTCGTTATCGCCGCAGCGGCGTGGAGCGCGTTCTGGTTCTACGCCGCCTCCCAGGTCGATGTATCAGCCGATGCCTGGCGCGCGCGCGAGGCGAAATCCGGCCGGGTCTACGATTGTGCCAGGCGTTCGGTGGCCGGCTTCCCGTTCCGCCTTGAAGTCCGCTGCGATGGCGCCAGCGTATCGCTATACTCGCAGACTGCGGAGCAGGCTGCGACGAAAGCACCGGTCACAGCAGAGCTCGGCCAAATCCTCGTGGTGGCGCAGGTCTATGATCCGAAATTGCTGATCGCGGAATTTACCGCACCAGCAACGATTTCCGATCGCGGCCAACAGCCTTCAATGGTGGTGAACTGGAGCAAGGCCCGCAGCAGCGTGGTGGGACTTCCGGCCGTTCCGCAGCGAGCCTCCATCGTCTTCGACGATCCCGAGGTCAACCGCTTTAATGGATCAATGCAGGCGCCGCTGGCGCGTGCAAAACATATCGAGCTGCACGGCCGCCTTGTCGAAGGCTCGCCGGCCGATCATCCCCTGATCGAAACCGTGCTGAAAATCGAAGGAGGCAGCGTGCAGGAAGTGCATCCGCTGCTCGCGCAGCCGTTTGATGCCGATGTGCGGACGATGCTCAGCGGTCTGGAAGATTTTTCGCCAAAGCCCTGGCCTGTGCGGTTTCGCGAGATCCAGGCCGCCGGCGGGCATGTCGAGGTCGTGCAGTCCCGAATTCAGCAGGGCGACCTGATTGCGGTTGCGTCCGGCGCTCTCGGCCTCAGCGCCCAAGGGCGTCTCGACGGCGAATTACAGATGACGGTTGCCGGACTAGAGAAGGTGATTCCGGCGCTGGGCATCGAAAAAATGCTCGACGAGGGCGTGCCGCAGGCAACGCTCGATCGCGTGGCGCCCGGTGTCAAAACACAGGACCTCAACAATCTGTTCGGCGCGCTGGACCGGGCGATTCCCGGTCTCGGCAAGGTCGTCAAGCAGAACGCCAATGTCGGCGTCGCCGCGGGTATCAACGCGCTCGGCAAGGAAGCGGTGCTGGAAGGCAGGAAGGCGCGGGCCTTTCCGCTGCGCTTTGTCGACGGCACGGTGTTTCTGGGGCCGCTGAAAGTGGGGCAGATCCCGCCGCTGTATTGATATTCCCCAGCCGTCGTCCCGGCCAAGCGAGCGTTTGCGAGCGCGAGCCGGGATCCATAACCCCGGCGTTAGTGAAGCGAAGAAAGTTGCCCTGCGCCACTATGACTAACATAAACGCCGGTGGTTATGGGTTCCCGCTTTCTCGGGAACGACGATAGGCTTTAATCCGGCTTCTTCGTCAAATGCTCGTGCGGACGGCCGAAGTCAGGCGCCGCGGAATCCTGGCCGATCTCGACGATGCCACGGCGGATCGCGCGGGTGCGGGTGAAATGCTCGAACAGCGCCTCGCCGTCGCCGCGGCGGATCGCGCGCGTCAGCTTGGAGAGGTCCTCGTTGAAGGTGCCAAGCATTTCCAGCACCGCGTCCTTGTTGGCGAGGAAGACGTCGCGCCACATTATCGGGTCAGAGGCCGCGATGCGGGTGAAGTCGCGAAAGCCACCCGCGGAAAATTTTATCACCTCTGACGACGTCACCTGAGCAAGCTCGTCCGCGGTACCGACGATGGTGTAGGCGATCAAATGCGGCAAATGGCTGGTGATGGCGAGCACCAGGTCGTGATGGTCGGGTGTCATGATCTCGACCTTGGCGCCGAGCGCTGCCCAGAATGCACGCAGCTTCTCGACCGCGTTCGCATCGGTGCCTTCAGGCGGGGTCAGGATGCACCAGCGGTTGATGAACAATTCGGCGAAACCGGAGTCGGGGCCGGAGTGCTCGGTGCCGGCCACCGGGTGCGCCGGCACGAAATGCACCCCGGCAGGCAGGTACGGCGCCATGTCCCGGACGACCGTGCCCTTGACCGACCCGACATCGGACACGATCGCGCCGGGTTTGAGATGGGCTGCGATTTCCTGTGCGACCGCGCCGCAGGCGCCGACCGGGATGCACAGGATGACGAGATCGGCGTCTTTGGCGGCTTGGGCATTGGTCTCCACCACAGAATCGGTAATGCCGAGCTCCTTCACCCGTGCGCGGGTCTTCGCCGAACGCGCGGTGGTGACGATCTCTCCCGCGAGCCCCTGCTCACGCGCGGCGCGCGCGATCGAGCCGCCGATCAGCCCGAAGCCGATCAGCGCGATCTTTTTGAATGGCGGCGCGGCGTTCACTTGCGTGCCACGAAATCGCGCAAGCCCTCGACCACGAGACGATTGGCCTCTTCGGTGCCGATTGTCATGCGCAATGCATGCGGCAGGCCGTAATTGTTGAGCGCGCGCAGCACCAGGCCTCGCTTGGTCAGGAAGGCATCGGCGTCGGCCGAAGTCCTGCCTTTCTCCAGCGGAAAATGGATCAGGACGAAGTTAGCCACGCTCGGCGTCACCTTGAGGCCGAGCTTGCCGATTTCCTCGGTCAGCCAGTTGCGCCATTTCTCGGTATGCGCTTTCGACATCTGGACGTGTGCGCTGTCCTCGATCGCCGCGACGGCCGCCAGCATCGCCGGCGTCGAGACATTGAATGGACCGCGAATCCGATTCACCGCATCGACAATATTGGCCGGCCCGAACATCCAGCCGATCCGCAGTGCGGCGAGCCCGTGAATTTTCGAAAAGGTGTGGGTCATCACGGTGTTGTCGGTGGTCGCCACCAGTTCAATGCCGAGTTCGTAGTCGTTGCGGGACACGTAATCGGAATAGGCGGCATCGAGCACCAGCAGCACATGCGGCGGCAAGCCGGCGCGCAGCCGCTTGACCTCGTCGAACGGCAGATACGTCCCGGTCGGGTTGTTAGGGTTGGCGAGCCACACGAGCTTGGTGCGCGGCGACACCAGCTTCAGGATCGCATCGACATCAGCGGTGAAGTCGGTTTCGGGTGCGACGACGCTGATGGCGCCGTTGGCCTTCGTTGCGATCGGATACACCAGAAAGCCATGGGTGGTGCTGATCGCCTCGTCGCCGTGACTGAGATAGGCGTGCGCCAACAGATTGAGAATTTCGTCGGAGCCGGCGCCGCAGATGATGCGGTCGGGATCGAGCCCGAAGGCGCGGCCGATCGCCTCGCGCAGCACCCGCGATGTACCTTCCGGATAGTCCTCCAGATGCGCCGCGGCCGCCTTGTAGACCTCGATCGCCTTCGGCGAAGGCCCGAACGGCGTCTCGTTGGCCGACAGCTTGAAGACCTTGCGGCCCGGCTCCGGCACTGGGGTCTTGCCGGGCGTGTAGGGCGCAATATCGAGAATGCCGGGATTCGGCACGGGACGGGACATCATGAACTCCGGATTGTCGGGGCGGCTTTACTACTTCGCTGCCCCGTTCGGGGGCACCGTATAGCGCGTTGCATGGCTGCCGACGAGGGCCGATGAGCGCACCGACGCACCGGCCCCGATCATCGCCGACTTGATTTTTTCAAGGCTGCCTGAGCCCGCAACCGACACCAATAGCGCCGCTCCGTCGAAGGCGGTATCCGGCACCGCGACGATTTCCGCCAGCGGCGACAGCGCGCGCGCGATCTCGGCATTCCAGCCGGACACGCGCACGCTCCACATCTCGACCTCGGTCACCATGGCGCTGTCGGCGACGCGCGACACCACGAACACCGGCAGCGCTGCGGGATGGTCGGCGCGCTCGACGAACGGCAGCCGTGCGATGATCTTTGGCGCGCCATCGGCCTCTAATGCGATCCACCACGGGGTGCGGCTGGAGGTGGCGGAGACCAGCGCCAGATCGCCTTTCGATTGGGCCACAGCATCGACCGCGGCCGGCGCGCTGAAATGCGAGACATAGGGAACGGTGAATCCGAAATGAAACCGCGCCGAATCCCGCATCGCGGATTCGCCGAGCGAGAGATCCGCATGTACCGAAAACGGCGCCTGCACGTAGGTGAAGGTCGAAATGATAACGCGCCAGATGCTCTCGACGGTATCGAGCGGCAGGATACCCCGATGACGCTCCACCAGCCGACGCATCATGTCGGCCTCGCGTGCCGGGCGGAACGCCGAGCCGACTTCCTGGGTCTGCTTCACCCGAATCAGGCGATCGATAATGTCGCCGCGCGCCATCAGCAGGCTGTGGACCTGCGCGTCGATGGTGTCGATCTCTTTGCGCAGCACCTCGAGCGAGGGTGGGGCGGGGGGCGATTGAGACATTTTCAGACCTTGAGAGAAAGCGCGGCTGACCGTCAGGCACAGGAATTGATTAGGTAACACGGTCGCCAAAAGCAAAGAAAACATTGGGTGCTTTGGCGGCCTGCTGGCGGTCAGGGCCTTCGTTAACCCAAGGCTTGTCTTGACGAAATGAGCAGCGGGAACTAGTATTAGCTCGTTCCGTGGTCATTTGAGCCGGCCGGCTTGCAGCCACGTTAAACAACTCGCTAAACAGGCCGGGGACAGAAGTGATCCCGGTCGAACGTATGTTCAGGCCGGGTTTTTTATGGCCTGATTTCCGTGGTGGTTTCTCGAAACCTCCTGAGGAGGTCGGTAGCAAGATGGTACACGTACATTCGGTCCCGAGCCAGGCGATCCATAACGACGAGCGCGCGCAGGAGGCGGACCATCCGAGTTCGCTGCTGGCGCTGTTCGACGCCAACCAACCGCTGAAGCTCGATTGCGGCATCGATCTGGCGCCATTCCAGATCGCCTACCAGACCTATGGTGAACTCAACGACGATCGTTCCAACGCCATTCTGATCTGTCATGCGCTGACTGGCGATCAGCATGTCGCCAACGTCCATCCGGTGACCGGCAAGCCCGGCTGGTGGGAAACCATGGTCGGTCCCGGCCGTCCACTCGACACCGAGAGCTACTTCATCATTTGCGTTAACGTGATCGGCGGCTGCATGGGCTCGACCGGGCCGGCGTCGACCAACCCTGCCACCGGCAAATTGTGGGGACTGGATTTTCCGATCATCACAATTCCGGACATGGTGCGTGCGCAGGCCATGTTGCTCGACCGCTTGGGCATCGACACGCTATTCTGCGTCGTCGGCGGCTCGATGGGCGGCATGCAGGCGCTGCAATGGACCGCAGCCTATCCTGGCCGCGTGTTCTCGGTGCTGGCGGTGGCCTGCAGCACGCGCCACTCGGCACAGAACATCGCGTTTCACGAACTTGGCCGGCAGGCCGTAATGGCCGATCCGGATTGGCACAACGGGCGCTACTTCGAGCAGGGCACCCATCCGCATCGCGGCCTCGGCGTCGCGCGGATGGCTGCGCATATCACCTACCTCTCGGATGCGGCATTGCATCGCAAGTTCGGACGGCGGATGCAGGATCGCGATCTGCCGACATTCTCCTTTGACGCGGACTTTCAGGTCGAAAGCTATCTGCGCTATCAGGGCTCGTCCTTCGTCGAGCGGTTCGATGCCAACAGCTATCTGTATCTGACGCGGGCGATGGACTATTTCGACATCGCCGCGGATCACAGTGGGGTGCTGGCGCAGGCGTTTCGCGGCATCCAGGCGCGGTTCTGCGTGGTGTCGTTCACCAGTGACTGGCTGTTTCCGACGTCGGAGTCGCGCGCGCTCGTGCATGCGCTCAACGCCTCGAGTGCACGGGTATCGTTCGCGGAGATCGAGACAGACCGCGGACATGATGCATTCCTGCTCGATGTTCCCGAATTTTTCGACATCTCCCGCGCGTTTCTGCAATCTGCCGGTGCGGCGCGCGGCCTGACCAGGAAACTGACATGACTATGCAGCAACAGGTCCTGCCGCTGACCGGCACCGTGCCGCAAGACACCGGGCATTATCGCGGCGATCATCTGCTGGTGGCAGGGATGGTGGAGCGCGGCTCGAAGGTGCTCGACGTCGGGTGCGGCGAGGGCGATCTCCTGCAATTGCTGGAGACACGGGGCATTGACGGCCGCGGCATTGAGCTTTCGCGCGAAGGTGTCAACCGCTGCGTCGCCAAGGGTCTCGCGGTGGTGCAGGGCGACGCCGACACCGACCTCGTCAATTATTCCGATGACGCCTTCGACTACGTGATCCTGTCGCAGACCCTGCAGGCGACGCGGCAGCCGCGCGTGGTGCTGGAAAATTTGCTGCGGATCGGGCGGCGCGCGATCGTATCGTTCCCGAATTTCGGCTTTTGGAAGATGCGGCTGCAGCTGCTGGTCGGCGGCCACATGCCGCGCACCGAAAATCTGCCGGCGACCTGGTACGACACGCCGAACATTCATTTTTGTACCATCAAGGATTTCGTGCAGCTC
>DASXJV010000267.1:0-9270 GCA_036497205.1 Bradyrhizobium sp. | reverse complement strand
GCGTAGATGCCGGGCACATTGGTCTTGCCGTAGCCATCGATCACGACAACGCCGCGCTCGGTCTTGACGCCGAGCTTTTCCAACCCGAGATTTTCGATATTGCCGACCACGCCCACGGCCGAAATCACCCGCTCGAATTCGACTGTCTGCGGCTTCTTGCCGTCGTCGATGGTGGCGACAACGCTGTCGCTCTTCTTCTCGAGCCTGGTCACCTTCGTGTTGGTGAGAATTTTGATGCCTTGTTTTTCAAAGCGCTTGCGCGCCAGCGCCGCGATCTCGGCGTCCTCGACGGGAAGGATCTGCGGCAACACCTCGACCACAGTCACCTCAGAGCCCATGGTGTGGAAGAACGACGCGAACTCGATGCCGATCGCGCCGGAGCCTACTACCAGTAGCGACTTCGGCATCTTCTCCGGGATCATCGCCTCGAAATAGGTCCAGATCAGTTTCTGGTCGGGCTCAAGCCCGGGCAGTACGCGGGGCCGCGCGCCGGTGGCAAGGATGATGTGCTTTGCCTGATAGGCGCCCTCGCCCGACGCGCCCTTCGGCGCTTCGACGGCGGATTTCTTCACCGTGATCTTGCCGGGCGCGTCGATGACAGCCTCGCCCCAGATCACCGTGACCTTGTTCTTCTTCATCAGGAAGCCCACGCCGTCGTTGAGGCGTTTCGACACCCCGCGCGAGCGCTGCACCACGGCTTTGGCGTCGAAACCGACATTGTCGGCCGACAGCCCGTAATCCTTGGCGTGCTGCATGTAATGAAAAATTTCCGCCGAGCGTAAGAGCGCTTTGGTCGGGATGCAGCCCCAGTTCAGACAAATGCCGCCGAGATAGGATTTCTCGACAATCGCAGTCTTGAAACCGAGCTGCGCTGCGCGAATCGCGGTGACATAGCCGCCGGGACCGGAGCCGATGATGATGATGTCGAAGGAGGTGTCGGCCATGTCTTGCTCGCTTACTTCATCCTCACTCCCCTTGCGGGAGAGGGTAAAAAAGAGTTCGGCGGCTCCGCCTTACACCACCATCATGACCGGATTTTCGATCAGCAACTTGAAGGCGCCGATCAGTTCGGCCCCGAGCGCGCCGTCGACCGCGCGGTGATCGCAGGACATCGTCACGCTCATGATCTGCGCGACCTCGATCTTGCCGTTCTTGACAATCGGGCGCTCCTCGCCTGCGCCGACCGCGAGAATGGTGGCGTGCGGCGGGTTGATCACCGCGGTGAAATCCTTGATGCCGTACATGCCGAGGTTGGACACGGCTGATGTGCCGCCCTGATATTCCTCGGGCTTGAGCTTTCGCGCGCGGGCACGGGCGGCGAAATCCTTCATCTCGGCCGAGATCACCGAGACCGGTTTTGTCTCGGCTTTGCGGATGATCGGCGTGATCAGCCCGCCGGGCATCGCTACCGCAACCCCGACGTCGGAATGCTTGTGCTTGAGCATTCCGCCCTCGGTCCAGCTGACATTGGCGTTGGGGATCCGCTGCAGCGCCAGCGCCAGCGCCTTGACGACGAAATCGTTGACCGAGAGCTTGTAGGCCGGCCTGCCGTCCTTGTCCTTCGGCGCCGCGGCGTTGATCTGCTCGCGGGCCTCGACCAGCAGACCGATGTTGCAGTCCATCGTCAGATAGAAATGCGGAATGGTCTGCACCGAGGCGGTGAGACGTTGAGCGATGGTGCGGCGCATGCCGTCGTGCGGGATCACTTCGTAGCTGCCGTCCTCGTATAGCGCGCGGATCTGCTGGTCCGACATGCCAGGCGCAATCGCCGGCGCAACGGCGGGCGCGGCGCCCGGTGCTTTCAGTCCTTTGCCGGTTCTGGCTTCCTCGACATCGCGCGCGACGACACGGCCGTGGGGGCCGGAGCCGTTGATGCGCGCAAGCTCGATGCCGGCTTCCCTCGCGAGCCGTCGGGCCAGCGGCGATGAGAAAATGCGGCCTTGACCGTTGGTTTGCGGCGCAGGTGCCGCTGCCTGGGCCGCTGGGGTTGCTGCAGGCGCTGGGGTCTTTGCCGCAGGAGCGGCAGCAGGCGCAGGTGTCGGAGCCGGCTTCGCTGCGGTAGGTGCTTCGGCTGCCTTCGGCGGTGGCGGGCTTGAAGCTGTTGGCTTCGCCGCCCCCGCTCCCGCCGCCTTGACATCCTCGCCATCGCCGGCCAGCACCGCGATCACATCGTTGACCGCGACATCCTGTGTTCCCTCGGGCACCAAAATCTTCGCGATCGTACCCTCATCGACCGCCTCGACCTCCATGGTCGCCTTGTCGGTCTCGATTTCCGCGATCACGTCGCCGGACCTGACCTTGTCGCCCTCCTTCTTGAGCCACTTGGCAAGGTTGCCCTTCTCCATCGTCGGCGACAGCGCGGGCATCAGAATGTTGATCGGCATTGTCAGTGACCTTGTTGCGACCGCGGCGTGGTACCGCCCATGTCGGTCGGACGCGCGATTTCGGCTTCGAACATATCGACGATGCGTCTCAGCGCCTCGTCCTCCGTATAGGGGCTTTCGCGCGCATAGGCCCGCGCGGCATGGCGCGCGACGTCGACCAGCAGAAGGCCCCACATATCCGGCTCCTCGAACGCGCGCTGGAACGCGATGGACAATCCGCCATCGACGACAAACGCACGCAATACCTCAGTGGCGTCATCGCGGCCCATGACGTCTGGAGGTAATGGTTGCTCCTTGGGACCGGCCATGCGTCACCGATAACAAACGGCCTTGGCGGCTTCGACCACCTCGGCCACCGAGGGCAATGCGAGCTTCTCGAGGTTCGCCGCGTAAGGCATCGGCACGTCCTTGCCCGACACCCGCGCCACCGGCGCATCGAGATAATCGAACGCGTGCTCCATGATGCGCGCTGCGATTTCGGCGCCAACGCCGTTTTGCTGCCAGCCTTCTTCCACAGTCACCGCGCGGCCGGTTTTCTTTACCGAGGCGACGATGGTATCTGTGTCCATCGGGCGCAGCGTGCGCAGATCGATCACTTCGGCTTCGATGCCTTCCTTCGCCAATTCGTCGGCGGCCTTCAAGGCGTAGGACATTCCGTTCGACCATGACACGATGGTGACATGACCGCCGGAGCGCACGATCCGCGCCTTGCCGATCGGGATCACGTAATCGTCGAGCTTCGGCACCTCACCGGAATGGCCGTACAGCATTTCATTTTCAAGGAAGATCACCGGATTGGGATCGCGGATCGCGGCTTTCAGGAGGCCCTTGTAGTCGGCGGCCGAAAACGGCGCGATCACCTTGAGACCGGGAATTTGCGAGTACCAGGCCGAGTAATCCTGGCTGTGCTGTGCGGCGACGCGGGCGGCGGCGCCGTTCGGGCCGCGGAACACGATCGAGCAGCCCATCTGTCCGCCGGACATGTACAGCGTCTTCGCCGCGGAGTTGATGATCTGGTCCATCGCCTGCATGGCGAAGTTGAAGGTCATGAACTCGACGATCGGCTTCAGCCCGGCCATCGCCGCGCCAATGCCGACACCAGCGAAGCCATGTTCGGTGATCGGCGTATCGATGACGCGTTTGGCGCCGAATTCCTGCAGCAGGCCTTGCGTGACCTTGTAGGCGCCCTGATATTCGGCGACCTCTTCGCCCATCACGAACACATCGGGGTCGCGCCGCATCTCTTCGGCCATAGCGTCGCGTAGCGCCTCGCGGATGGTCATCGTCACCATCTCGGTGCCCTCAGGCACTTCAGGATCGGGCTCGGCGGCGGCTTTCGGGGCAGCGGGCGCAGCTTGCTCTGCGGCGGATTCATCCTTCGGCGCGGGCGCGGATTTGGCTTCGGCGGCGGGCGGCGCAGATTCGGCGGCCTTCTCCTGTTTCGCCGGCGCGGCTGCCTTGCCGAGATCGGAGGCATTCTCGCCATCGGCCAGGATGGTCGCGATCGGCGTGTTGACCGCGACGTCGGCGGTGCCTTCGGGGATCAGGATCTTGCCAAGGGTGCCCTCATCGGTCGCCTCGACTTCCATCGTCGCCTTGTCGGTTTCGATCTCGGCGATGACATCGCCTGACTTGATCGCCTCGCCTTCCTTCTTCAGCCATTTCGAAAGGTTGCCCTTCTCCATGGTCGGCGACAGCGCAGGCATCAGCACTTGAATTGGCATGGTAGCTCCAGAGATTCACTCTTCAGGCTTGCGCTCATTCTGATCACAAACGATACCGTCCTCGGATCACGTCCGAGGACATGCCTTTGCGGAATGCGCGCCTGACCCTTTAGCGATAGACATCGGTATAAAGTTCGGCCGGCTCGGGTTCGGGCTCGTGCTGCGCGAAGTCGGCAGCGGCGTTGACGATCTCCCGCACCTCCGCGTCGATGGCCTTCAATTCTTGTTCGCTCATCTTTGCCGCAAGCAAACGATTGCGGACCTGCTCGATCGGGTCCTGATCGTGCCGTACCTTGTCGACTTCCTCACGGGTGCGATATTTCGCCGGGTCTGACATCGAATGCCCGCGGTAGCGGTAGGTCTGCATTTCCAGGATGTAGGGGCCTTTGCCCGCGCGGCACCATGCGACAGCCTTGTCGCCCGCGGCCTTCACGGCGCGGACGTCCATACCGTCGACCTGTTCGCCCGGAATGCTGAAGGAGATGCCGCGTTTGGAAAAATCGGTCTGGGCGGACGAACGCGTCACCGATGTGCCCATCGCGTAGCGATTGTTTTCGATGACATAGACCACCGGGAGCTTCCACAGCTCCGCCATGTTGAAGCTTTCGTAGACCTGGCCCTGATTCGCGGCGCCGTCCCCGAAATAAGCCAGACTGACAAAATCATTGCCGCGATAGCGATTGGCGAAAGCAAGCCCGGTGCCGAGCGAAACCTGGGCCCCGACGATGCCGTGGCCGCCGAAAAAATTCTTCTCCTTGCTGAACATGTGCATGGAGCCGCCTTTCCCCTTGGAATAGCCGCCACGGCGTCCGGTCAGTTCGGCCATCACGCCCTTGGCTTCCATCCCGCAAGCCAGCATATGCCCGTGGTCGCGGTACCCGGTTATGACCTCATCGCCCTTTTTCAGGGCCATCTGCATGCCGACGACGATGGCTTCCTGGCCGATATAGAGATGGCAGAAGCCGCCGATCGCACCCATTCCGTAGAGCTGTCCCGCCTTCTCCTCGAAACGTCGGATCAACAGCATGTCGCGCAGCGCGCTCAGTTCCTGATCTCTGGTGAATTCCAAGGGGCTGTGGGAGCCGCTCTCCTTTTCTTGGCCCGTTTCTTTAGCGACGCTTTTTTTCGGTGCGGCCATGGCAATTCCGGGTGAGAGAAAGATAGCCCTCTCTATCCCAACTCAAACCGCCATGAAAGGATTGCGTGATGCTGCGGAAATTTCGCTATGCCGCAGTGCAATGCGGCGCGAAATTTTCGCAATCGATTTCGCGGTTATTTGAAATTTGACGATCAGTTCGGATTGATCGTCCGAACCAGATCGCGGGGATTGGCGTAGTCGAGCTGGTAGCGCGCACGCTCGTCGAGCATGTCCGGGTCGACCCGGTCGGATCGCAGCAGCGAGACGCGCTGCTCGGCCTCGGCACGCTCGCGCTTCAGCCCCGCCAATTCCGATGTCAGCGCGATGATCTCCTGGTCGAGTTCCTGCCGCGCATTCAGCCCATACTTGCCGGTATAGGCATTGACGCCGAAATAGCCGACCATCGCCGCCGCCATCGTGTAGAGGGCGAGCCCGGTGAGCAGGGATTTGAGTCGCGCGCGCGAGACCATGGCCGGAAGGATGCGACGGCCCGGTTAATGGAATCCTAAGACGCGCCTTTTGGCGCTATTCGCAAAACCGGTTTCCGCCCTCGGATCGAGTCCGAGGGCATGCTTTTGCGGAATACGCGCTACTTGTTCTTTTCGACGAAGGCCGCATAGGCGTCGATATATTGCTTCAGCACTTTCTGCAGCGATTCCTTGGTGAGATTGCCCTTTTCGTCGAACGCGTCGCCGACCCCATTCAGATATATTTCGGGCTGCCCCAGGATCGGGCCAGAAATGCCCGGCAAGATATTTTGCAAATGTTTGGCTGCGTTAACGCCACCGAGCGGGCCCGGCGAATTGCTGACAATGCCGGTCGGTTTGCCGAGAAATGAGCTCTTGCCATAGGGGCGCGATCCGACGTCGATGGCGTTCTTCAATACGCCGGGAATCGAGCGGTTATATTCGGGCGTGACGAACAACACGGCGTTGGATTTTTGCAGCGTCTCACGGAACTTCAGCCAATCGGCCGGCGGCGTCGCCTCCAGGTCCTGATTGAAAAACGAAATGTCGTGCAAGGTGACGACGTTGAGCTTCAGCGTATCGGGCGCCAGCCTGGTCAAAGCGTTGGCGATCTTGAGGGTGTAGCTCTCTTTGCGAAGGCTGCCGACAATGACGACAACGTTGTGTGGGGTGGCCATGGAGTTTCCTTTGACGCGGGAGCCGGATTGGCTTGCCCGTCAACCTAGCCATGCCCAGGAAAGATGCAAGTGCATGAATTGCGGAAATTCTCGCGCAGCTACGATATTTAAGGTCGACATTGATTCCCCTTTTTAAAGATTGATCGCAATAACTCCTGTGGCTCGGTCCGTCAGATATAAGCGCGCACGGGTCGTCTGATCACGCCGCTTGGGCTGAACGTTATGAGCCCTTGTTCGGATTGATCAGATACTTTTCGCCGGTCGCGCGCTTGCCGTAGACGGCGATGTGATTCAGCTGCAGCGCCTCCTGCAACGACACCACCTGCGTGTAATGGCTGGCAAATGTCGTCTTGAGCTCGTCGACCACCCGCTGGCGCAGCCTTGCGCCCTCGGCCGGTCCGATTTTTTGCAGGAATGGAAATAGCAGCCAGCCGCCGACACCCCAGGCCATTCCGAACGCCCTGTTCAACTCGACCGGCCGAGGATCGAGGCTGCCATAGATATAGACCTGCTTGTGCACGCTCGACCCGTAGCGGCTGTAGACCTTGGCGGTTTTGTTGACCGTAGTCTCCATGCAGGTGAGGATTTGGCCGGCGAGCTTGCCGCCGCCGATGGCATCGAACGCCAGTGTCGCACCGGTTTCCACGAGTGCATTGGTCAGATCATCCATAAACGTCGGCGAGGTGGAATCGACGATATGCTTCGCGCCGATCTTGCGCAGGATGTCTGCCTGCTCCGGGCTGCGGACGATATTGACGAGACCGATGCCGTCCCTGAGGCAGATCTTGTTGAGCATCTGCCCCAGATTGGATGCAGCCGCGGTATGCACCAGGGCTTTGTGGCCTTCGCGCCGCATGGTTTCGACCATGCCGAGTGCCGTCAACGGATTGACAAAGCAGGAGGCTCCTTCGGCAGGCGTGATGCCAGCGGGCAGCGGCAGACATTCGGTCACCTTCAGGCAGCGGTATTGCGCATACATCGCGCCGCCGATCATCGCGACGGTTTTGCCCATCAGGGCCTTCGCCACGTCCGATGATCCGGTCTTGACGACCACACCGGCGCCCTCGTTGCCGACCGGCATCGACTGATCGAGCCGTGCCGCCATGGCTTGCATCGCCGCTTGCGGCACCTTCGCAGTGACGACTGGAGCCTCTTTCGTGCCTGACGCCTTGGCCGTCGTCATATCGGCGGCCCCGATCAGGAGTCCCAGGTCCGACGGATTGATCGGCGAGGCCTCGACACGGACGACGACTTCATCGGCCGCGGGCTCCGGTGTGGCGACTTCAGCCAGCGACAACTCGAGTTCGCCGCTCTTCTTGATTAGAGAACGTAGTTGAAGCCCGGTATTGCTGTCTGAATTCACGACAAACCTCCCTATCTCAGCTATTCCATTTTTGATCTTTGAAAGACTCACGCCGTCGTGGAACCGACCGGCCGGAGCTTCGCGCTTACTTTACGTTAGCGCCTTCAGCGCCGCCCTGCCCGCATATTTCGCCTGCGTTCCCAGTTCCTGCTCGATCCGCAGCAGCTGATTGTACTTGGCGGTGCGGTCGGAGCGCGCCAGTGAGCCGGTTTTGATCTGACCGCAATTGGTGGCGACCGCGAGGTCGGCGATCGTGGAATCCTCGGTCTCGCCGGACCGGTGCGACATCACGGCGGTGTAGCCGGCCTTATAAGCCATCTCGATTGCGCTTAGCGTTTCGGTCAGCGTGCCGATCTGGTTGACCTTGACCAAGATGGAATTGGCAAGACCGTTTTTGATGCCGTCCGCGAGCCGCGTCACGTTGGTGACGAACAGATCGTCGCCGACCAATTGACATTTGCCGCCGATGAGATTGGTCAATTCCTTCCAGCCGTCCATGTCATCTTCGGACATGCCGTCTTCGATCGAGACGATCGGATAGCGCGCCGCAAGATCGGCGAGATATTTAGCCTGCTCGGAACGCGAGCGGATTTTGTTCTCGCCGCCATAGACGTAATTGCCGTCCTTGAAGAATTCGGTGGCCGCGCAATCCAGCGCCAGCATCACGTCGCCGCCGGCCTTGTAGCCCGCCTTGCCAATCGCGCCCATGATGAATTCGAGCGCGGCGTCCGCCGACGGCAGGTTCGGCGCGAAGCCGCCCTCGTCGCCGACATTGGTGTTGTGGCCGGCCTTTTTCAGTTCCGATCGCAGGGTGTGGAAAATTTCCGAACCGCACCGCAGCGCCTCCGCGAAGGTTTTGGCGCCGACCGGCATGATCATGAATTCCTGGAAGTCGATGGGGTTGTCCGCGTGTACGCCGCCGTTGATGATGTTCATCATCGGGACCGGCAACGTCCGCGCCGAGGTGCCGCCGACATAGCGATACAGCGGCATATCGCTGGACTCGCCGGCGGCCTTGGCGACCGCGAGCGACACGCCGAGAATGGCATTGGCGCCAAGGCGCTTTTTGTTGGGCGTGCCGTCCAGTCCGATCATGGTTTCATCGATCTGGACTTGCTGCTCGGCGTCCATGCCGCCGACGGCATCGAATATCTCGCCGTTCACTGCGTCCACGGCCTTTTGCACCCCCTTGCCGAGATAGCGCGCCTTGTCGCCGTCGCGCAATTCGACCGCTTCATGCGCGCCGGTTGATGCGCCCGACGGCACTGCCGCGCGTCCCATCGAGCCGTCTTCCAGCACGACATCGACCTCGACGGTGGGATTGCCGCGGCTGTCCAGAATTTCGCGGCCGATGATGTCGACAATGGCGGTCATGAGAGCCTCTTTGGAAAAGCCTGATTTGAACGGTTGGCGCTGCTTCTACAGCAAGGCATGGGGCCGGAAAAGGCCGCGATACCCGTGACGTCGCCGGGCGAATTGTCTAATAACCCGGCAACGGAGACGCCTCGATGTCAAAA
>DASXJV010000266.1:0-44751 GCA_036497205.1 Bradyrhizobium sp. | reverse complement strand
TTTTTCTCGCCGCGTGGCTGGCGCTGCGGTCGTTCGGCAATGCCGGCCTGTGGAGTGCCCTGCTGGTCCATTATGCCGCGCGCGGCGGCTTGCAGGCGCTGCGATATCCGGCACTCTTGAACGCCTCGTTTGCTTCGAGGTATTAAACCGGCCAATCCTCGGCAGTGACCGTCGCCGCGTCTGCGCCGACGATTTCGGACAGCGAGTCGCGCCCGGTACGCAATAGCGTCGAAGCAAGATCGTTCTTGATGTCGTCCACGAGGCCAAGGCCCTTGTAGATCAAGGACGAATAAAGCTGGATCAGGCTGGCGCCGGCGCGGATTTTGGTCAGCGCAGCGCCCCCGCTATCGATGCCGCCGGCGCCTATAAGCGGAAACGCGCCCTCGGCGCGCACGTAAGTTTCTGCCACCATCCGTGTCGACAGCCGAAACAGCGGCCTCCCCGACAATCCCCCCTGCTCCCCGGCGCGGTTCTGTTCGCGCAAGGTCGAGGGCCGCGCCGTCGTCGTATTCGCCACGATCATGCCGTCGACGCGGCGCGAGCGGGCGATGTGAACGACGTCGTCGAGTTCAGTCAGGCTCAGATCGGGCGCGATCTTGAGCAGCACCGGCGAATCGCCGGCGTTCCGCCGCACGCGCTCGCGAGCATCGATCACCTTTGCCAGGAGATCGTCGAGCGCGGCTGCCTGCTGCAGGTTGCGCAGGCCCGGCGTGTTCGGCGACGACACATTGACGGTGAAATAGCTCGCCACCGGCGCGAAGGTCTCGATCAGTTTCACATAATCGGCGACGCGGTCTGCGGAATCCTTGTTGGCGCCGACATTAACGCCGACGATGCCGCCGAGATGCGCGCGCCCGGCCAGCCGCCGCAGCACCGCTTCCGCCCCATCGTTGTTGAATCCCATGCGATTGACCACGGCCTCGTCGCGCTCCAGCCGGAACAGCCGCGGCCGCGGATTGCCTGCTTGCGGCTTGGGCGTCACCGTGCCGATTTCGACAAAACCGAAACCCAGCCGCAACAACGCGTCTGGCGCTTCCGCGCTTTTGTCGAAGCCCGCGGCTATGCCGATCGGATTGGGAAAATTCAGGCCGAAGGCCCGCACCGCAAGTTTTGGATCGTCCGGCCGCGGGCGCATCGGCGGCAACAGCCGCAAGCCCTGGATCGCCAGACGGTGCGCGTCCTCCGGATCGAGCCAGCGCAGCAGCGGCAGCGAAAAGGCATCAAAGGCGCGGATCACGGCGTCAGCTCCGGGATGTCGTGATATCCATCGGACCGCGCGCGCATATCGAGCACACCAATGACCGCCCCGAGATCGAGTTCGCCGTAGAGATGCGGAAACAGCTCGTCGTTGCGCGACCGTTCCCAGCGCAGCGCGTCCCCCAGCACGTCGGCGTCGAGCTCGATCAGGAAAAGTCCGGTTTGGCCGAAGAAATGCTTCCTTGCCGTCTCCGCCACCTGCGACGCTGTGGAAAAATGAATGAAGCCATCGCGGATATCGTCGGCGCTGCCCCGGTACACGCCTTGCCGTTCAGCCTCGCGCCAGGCCGAAGCGGGACAGATTTTATAGATCCTGCGCACGTGCCGGGAGTCCTGCTTGCCGTTGAGTCTCTTGGGATTTCCGGGAATTCCGGAACGATGCCGACCGTATCGACGGCACAGGCGCACTTCAAGGGTCGCATTCAGGCTCTTGCGCCGGATTGCGGAAATCGGTCGATTGAGGTAATAATTCCTAGATCGGGATAAGGCTGACCCATGGCCAAACAGCCAAAAGCGCCGCGCATGCTGACCCACGGCCAGATCTGGACCGCGCTGGATCGGCTTGCCGAACGCTCTGGACTATCGCCCTCGGGGCTCGCCAAACGCTCGGGCCTCGACCCCACCACCTTCAATAAGTCCAAACGCATCACCCCGGACGGCCACGAGCGATGGCCTTCCACCGAATCGGTGGCCAAGGCGCTCGCCGCTACCAACAATTCCATCGACACCTTCGTGCAGTTGATCGGCGACACCGCGCGGACCGTGCAGTCGGTGCCGCTGCTCGGCTTCGCGCAAGCGGGAGCCGGCGGCTATTTCGACGAAAGCGGCTTCCCGACCGGCAAGGGCTGGGATGAAGCGGCCTTGCCCTCCGCCGATGACGAGCATGCCTATGCGCTGGAAATTTCCGGCGACCAGATGAAGCCCGCCTATCGCGACGGCGATGTCATCGTGGTGTCGCCGGGCACGCCGATCCGGCGCGGCGACCGCGTGGTGGTGAAGACCAAAGCCGGCGAAGTGATGGTGAAGGAACTGAAGCGCCGGACCGCGAAGACGCTCGAACTGCAATCGCTGAATCCGAACAATGTAGACCGCACTTTAGCCGCCGCCGATGTCGAGTGGATCGCGCGAATCGTGTGGGCAAGTCAGTGAGCACAGCCGTGATTGCCGCGCTTGACCGGACACTCCATCAATCCGAGAAAATGTTTTACGAAGATTGATGGAGGCGCGGGTCAAGCCCGCGCCTGACGACGGCGCTCGCAGCTCCTACCCTGACCGCGCCAGCGCGCCATCGATCATCGTCACCGCGTTCGCCAGGCCATAGACCGCGACGAAGGAGCCGAAGCGCGGGCCTTTTTCCTGGCCAAGCAACACTTGATAGAGCATGTTGAACCAGTCGAGTGACACCCCCGGCCGGCCATCCTTGCCCTTCTTCACCGCATCCAGGAACGGCTCGCGCCGGCCGATCTCGTAGACCACGTTCTGGATCTCCTCAGCCGAGGACCCCGCCGGCAGCTGCGACAGCGCATCGCGCAAGTCCTGCAGCGCGGCGCGCTCGGTATCCGTCGGCTCGCGGAATTTCTTGGTCGGCGCCACGAAGTCGCGATAGTAATTGATGGCGTAGCCCACCATCGCGTCGAGCTTGGGATGGGTTTGCGGCGTGACTCCGGGACGATAGCGCCCGATGAAGCCCCACAAGGTCGCGGCATTTTCCGCGTTCGACGACGATACCAGCGTCAACAGCATCTGGAACGTGACGGGCATGTCGGTCGCCGGCGGATGGCCGGCATGAATGTGCCAGACCGGATTGGCAAGCTGCTGCCGGGCGTCCTGCCGTGGAAAGCCTTCGAGAAATTGCTGGTAGTCGTCGACGTTGCGCGGGATCACGTCGAAATACAACCGCTTTGCCGACTTCGGCTCGCGATACATGAACAGCGACAGCGATTCCGGCGACGCATAGCGCAGCCATTCGTCGATGGTGAGCCCGTTGCCCTTCGATTTGGAAATCTTCTGGCCCTTGTCGTCGAGGAACAGCTCGTAATTGAAGCCTTCGGGCGGCGTGCCCCCGAGCGCGGTGCAGATCTTGCCCGACAGCTTCACCGAATCGATCAGATCCTTTCCAGCCATCTCATAGTCGATGCCAAGTGCGACCCAGCGCATCGCCCAGTCCGGCTTCCACTGCAATTTGCAGTGCCCGCCGGTGACCGGAAGCGTAACGCGCTCCTTGGTCTCGGGATCGCCGTAGGAGACCGTCCCGGCCTTCGCGTCATGCGCCACGATGGGCACATACAGCACCACGCCAGTGCGCGGACAGATCGGCAGGAACGGCGAATAGCTCGCCGCGCGTTCTTCGCGCAAGCTGGGCAGCATGATCGCCATCACTTGTTCGATGCGCTCCAGCACGAGCAGCAGCGCCGCATCGAATTTTCCGGACGTGTAATACTCGGTCGAACTGGCGAATTCGTAGTCGAATCCGAATGTGTCGAGAAACGCCCGCAGCCGCGCATTGTTGTGCGCGCCGAAACTCGGATGGGTGCCGAACGGATCGGGCACCCTGGTCAGCGGCTTGCCGAGATGTTCTGAAAGCATCTCCTTGTTCGGCACGTTATCCGGCACCTTGCGCAGGCCGTCCATGTCATCGGAGAACGCAATTAGCCGCGTCGTGATCTTGTCCTCGGTGAGCACGCGAAACGCATGGCGCACCATGGTGGTGCGCGCGACCTCGCCGAAAGTGCCGATATGCGGCAGGCCCGACGGCCCATAGCCGGTCGCGAACAGCACCTCGTCCTTTGGCTTCTTCTTCAGGCGCGCGACAATCTGCTTCGCCTGTTCGAACGGCCAGGCATTGGATTGCTCGGCGAGCGAGCGCAGATCGCTCGGACTGGCGGCAAGGTCGATCGTGGACATCTAGAGGGGTCTCCGGGACGCGCAAACTAAACGTGTCCGCTTACAAATGCAAAAATGCCTGGCAACCGTCATTCGGGGTCGATGCCAACGGGTCCGCGCGAAGCGCGGCCCGATGACAGGCTCCGCGTCGAACCCGGAATGACGAGACTAGGATTCCTAAAACGGGCTCACGGAGAAATAGCGCAACCACAAATCGGTGTAGCGGCCCTTTTCCCAAAGCCGAAACAGCGCCCAGTTCAGCGCCTGCCGCAAGAGGTCGTTGCCCTTGCGCACGGCGATGCCGATGCCCTCGCCGAAATAGCGGCTCTCGACAAACGGGCCGCCGCTGAACGCACAACATTCGCCGGAATCAGTGCCGTTGATCCAGAATGCGAGCGAGATCGCATCGCCGAAAATGAAATCGACCTCGCCGCGCCGCAGCGCCATCCGCAGCGCCTCGTCATTGGGATAGGAATGCAATTCGGCGTCCGTGAACATCGCCTTGAGATAGGCCTCGTGCGAGGAACCGGCGATGGCGCCGACTTTCTTGCCCTCGAGATATTCAGGGCGAACCTCCGGCATCACGGCGTCGCGCCGCGACACGAACCGCGCCGGCGCCCGATAATAGGGATCGGTGAAATCGACGCGAGCGCGTATTTGCGGCGTCACCGCAAGCGACGCGATGATGGCGTCGCCGCGATTGCTCGCGATCGCATCGAGCAGCGTCTCGAACCGCCGCATCTGGATCGTGCAGGTAACTTTGATCTCTTCGCAAAGCTGCCGCGCCAGATCGACATTGAAGCCTGCGGGATTGCCGTCGGGGCCGGTGAAATTGAAAGGCGGATAATCGGTTTCGGTCAAAAACCGGATCACCGTGAGGCGAGACAGATCGGGCCGATCCGGCCGCCGCCTTGGATCCCAGAAGCCGGGCACCGCCTGCGGGGCCGCCTCCGAGCCGGGCTTGGCGACGTTTTGGGCGCGCGCCGAGCCGCTGGACAGCAGCGCCACAGCCAGCAGAGCGCCGGCCGACAGCCCGGCCATCGCCAGGGTGGCGCGGATCGCCTGAAACAATTTTACGTTAGAAAACAAGGCTATCTGGGATCGCATTGCCAGCGGTTTTCCGAAAGTGATGGCCTTATAGACCATCCGGCTGATAACGCGAACGTCGTTTGCGTAGTAATGACTTTGCAGCCTGCAGGTCAGAGATAACGCTTCAGATCGGCCGCGGCTTCCTCAGGCGTCCGCTTGAGGTTGAACGGCGCCACGAATTTGCCGTCGCGATCCATCAGATAGATCAGCGCGGTGTGATCCATGGTGTAGTCGCCATCCTTGAGCGGAACTTTCCGTGCATAGACCCGAAAGGTGGAAATCACTTTCGCCACCGCGTCGGGATTGCCGGTTAGGCCCCGCAAATGCGGATCGAAGCTCGACAGATAATCCTTCATCGCCGCGGTGGTGTCGCGCTCGGGATCGACCGAGATGAAATAGGCATTGACGCGATCGGCATCCTTGCCCATCGCCCGCAGCACCTCGGAAATCTCGAACAGCGACGTCGGGCATATGTCGGGGCAATGGGTGAAGCCAAAAAAAATCAGCGTCGGACGGCCCTGCATATTCTTTTCGGTCACGGTCTGCCCGGCCTGATCGGTCAGTTGAAACGGCCCGCCGATCGCCGCGGGAGCTGCCACATTTCGCAATCCACCCAGCGCCCACAGCATCAGCACCAGGCCAACCACGAGGCTGCCGGCGAATGCTGCGACGATGACCAGCGGGCGGGCGGTCCGATCCATCATGAAATTCCCTCGTGTCGGATCAGAAGCAGGCGGCGATGCCGGACGCAATCATCTCGAAGAAGACCGCCGTTCCGTAATGAAACCAAAGCCTCAGCGCCGCGAGCACGATGGCGACGCCGATGGCTACGCCGACGACCATGATCGCAGGCGCTATTCTGCGCGCCGGCGGCAATACGGCCGGCATATCGGGCTGGGAGGAACTCGGCTGGGCCAATGCGCGACCATCTGACGAACAGGCATCGATGACCCTGGCGTTGCCGCCATTCACCTGCCTTCGTGCTCAGATAAGGCTAGTCGGGCTGGCGGGCAAGAGCGGGGGTGGTCAGGTCATGCGGACGCAAATCGCGATCTCGGCGCGACGATAATGACCGCGGTGTCGAAGCCTGGGCGTCGAGATAGCAGGGGCGGTACATGCTCATCAATTGCCTGCCGCGCAGGAAAATCATATGCGGGGTCAACCCGCCCCGCTGCGCGATCCAGCGCCGCACCTGCGAGGGATACATCGAGTACAGCATCTGCGTCGCTTCGGGGTTGGTGACCACGCGGCCGTTGGCGCCAAAATCCCACGCCGCGTGGAAACCCAGATTGGCGTGAGACGTCACGCAGATCTTGTTATGGGGAACCGCGCCGAGAATGATGGTGCAGGCCGAGGCGCATAGGCCGTCGATGATCACAGTTTCGCCGGAACTGCGCAGGTCCTGATATTTGTCCACATAAGCGCCGATGCGACCGCCACGGTCCTCAGCAATCCGGACCACTGCCTGACTAGCCCCCACTCCAGCCAATAGAAGAACCGCCGCAAGCAACCCCGTCAGGAATTTCATATCCGGCCCCAGTCCAAACCTGTCGAACCCGAATCTGTCCGACTTGAGTGATGCAAGACTTTGTCCAGCGTGTTGCGATATCGCGATTTTGTCCAGATGCCCGGGGTGGATCAAAACAAATTCAAATTAAGTGTTGCAGGCGGGCTGCACCTGCCCGCGAAAGGTCCCAAACTGGAACAAGTTAACATTCCCTGTGGCGCCGTTGCGACTCAAAACGGCCATTTGCCGTTGACCGCGGCTTATGTCGCGGGCTTCATTAATTCGTGAGGGCGGGGGATGATGCGATGGCTGGCGATGCAGACGTAATCGTGGTCGGCGGCGGACTGGCGGGGCTCGTCGCCGCGACCGAAATTGCCGACGCCGGCAAACGCGTCATTGTGGTCGATCAGGAGGGCGAACAAAGCCTCGGTGGCCAGGCGTTCTGGTCGTTCGGCGGGTTATTCCTGGTAGATTCGCCGGAACAGCGCCGGCTCGGCATCAAGGACAGCTACGATCTCGCGCTGCAGGACTGGATCGGGTCGGCGGGTTTCGACCGGGATGAGGATCTTTGGCCGAAGCGCTGGGCGGAAGCCTATGTGGCGTTCGCGGCGGGCGAGAAGCGCGGATGGCTGCGGGCGATGGGCCATCGAATCTTCCCCGTCGTCGGCTGGGCCGAGCGCGGCGGCTACGATGCGATGGGCCACGGCAATTCGGTGCCGCGGTTCCATGTCAGCTGGGGCACCGGCCCCGGGGTTATCGAGCCGTTTGAACGGCGGGCGCGCGAAGCGCTAGCCAGCGGCCGGCTGACTTTCAGGTTCCGCCACCGCGTCGATGCGCTCACGATCACCAACGGCACGGTCGATGGCGTCAGCGGCACGATCCTCGAGCCCGATAATGTCGAGCGCGGCAAGAGCAGTTCGCGCGACGCCATCGGCGATTTCACGTTGCGCGCCCAGGCTGTGATCGTCGCTTCCGGTGGAATCGGCGGCAATCACGATCTGGTCCGCCAGAACTGGCCGAAGCGCCTCGGCGATCCCCCCAGAAACATGATCTCCGGCGTGCCCGAGCATGTCGATGGCCGGATGATCGGCATCACCGAGGCCGCCGGCGCCCGGCTGATCAACCGCGACCGGATGTGGCACTACGTCGAGGGCATCAGGAATTGGTCACCGATTTGGCCGCGCCATGGCATTCGCATCCTGCCGGGGCCGTCGTCGATGTGGTTCGACGCCACAGGCACGCGGCTGCCCTCGCCGCTGTTTCCCGGCTCCGACACCCTCGGCCAACTGCAATACATCATGTCGACCGGCTACGATTATTCGTGGTTCGTGCTCACCCAAAGCATCATCAAGAAGGAATTCGCGCTATCGGGCTCGGAGCAGAATCCGGATTTGACCGGCAAGAGCTGGCTGATGACGGCGCGGCGCGCCACCAATAAGGGCGCGCCTGCTCCCGTCGAGGCGTTCAAGTCCAAGGGCGTGGATTTCATCGTGCGCGACAACCTCGCCGATCTCATCAGTGCCATGAATGCGCTCTCCGGCGACAACCTGCTGAAGCTCGAATATCTGAAAGCCCAGATCGAGGCGCGCGACCGCGAGATCGAAAATCCCTACGTCAAGGACACTCAGGTGATGAACATCCACAACGCCCGCAGATATATCGGCGACCGGCTGATCCGCACCGCCAAACCGCACCGGATTCTCGATTCCGCCCACGGTCCCCTGATTGCGGTGAAACTCAACATCCTGACCCGTAAGACGCTGGGCGGGTTCGAGACCGACCTCGACTCGCGCGTATTCGGCAGCGATGGCAAGATCATGCCGGGGCTTTACGCCGCCGGCGAGGCGGCCGGCTTCGGCGGCGGCGGCATGCACGGCTATCGCTCGCTGGAAGGCACCTTCCTCGGCGGCTGCCTGTTTTCCGGGCGAAATGCGGGACGCGCGGCGGCGAAGGCAGTTTCCTGAGGTTTGCGCCGCAACCACCCGGCCACAAAAAAAGCCGCGCCAACCCGAAGGCTGACGCGGCAATGAAGCTTCTGTTGCCAGGTGCTCCGAACCCCGAACAGGTTACGCCGCGAGGCGCACTTCGTTCAATGCAACGTTATCGTTTGCATTTAGGTTTTTGACCCGATAACGGCGGTATCATGCCGAGCACAATTCAGAGCTTCTTCGCGACCATCGATCCTGTTTCGCCCCCGCCTTAGCAGCCCAGGATTCCGCCTTGCGGCAGAATCGATCTCACCTTGATGAGACCTTTAAGCTCAAGCTGCTAGGGTGGAGGCGCCGGGTACTGCCCCCGGGTCTGCCCGCAGTCCGCTCTAAGTTTCAGCGCCATCGTCTTGCGACGCGCAGACCATAGGCGCGATCGATGGGGAAAGATAGGCTGCTGCTGTCAACAACGAACCGGCATGCTTGAATTACCCGCTACCCGGATGCAACCGGTTTCAGGTTTCAAGCGCTTTGAGCTGACTGCACGGCAATGTCGTCGCTCGCGTCTAACGCAACATCCGCAAAGGTGAGGTTGCGGAAGCTACCGATCGCGGCCGGACGTCCGAGCAAATATCCCTGTACCTCGTCGCACAGTTCGTCCTGCAGGAATTGCAGTTCCGCGTCGGTCTCGACGCCTTCCGCGAGCACGGGCAAGCCAAGTCCGCGACCGAGGCCCAATACCGCCCGGACAATCGTCGCGGCCTGACCGTTGGAATTGACCGACTTGATGAAGGAACGGTCGATCTTGATCCTGTCGAACGGAAACGCGCGCAAGTTGGACAGCGATGAATAGCCGGTGCCGAAATCGTCCATGGCGATGCGGATACCAAGCGCCTTGATCTGCCGCAGCGTGGTGAGTGCCCGATCGAAATCGCGAACAAGCGCCGTCTCGGTGATCTCAATCTCCAGACGACGTGGCGGCAAGCCGATTTCGAGCAGCATCTGGTGCAGTTCCTGGACGAATTTGGCGTTGTAGAGCTGTACGGCCGAGACGTTGACGGCGATCTTCAGCGGTTGCATCCACGTTGCAGCCTCGCGGCAGGCTGTCTTTAATACCCAGTCTCCGATCTGCAGAATAGCTCCGGTCTCCTCCGCAATCGGGATGAAAACGGCCGGTGAAATCTCTCCGCGCGTCGGGTGCTTCCAGCGCAGCAGCGCTTCGAAGCCGATAACTTTCCCGCTCTGGATTTCCTGCTGGGGCTGGTACACCAGCCGCAGCTCGTCGCGCATGATCGCGTGACGCAAATCGTGTTCGAGCATTCGGCGTTCGCGAACCTCAGCACCCATCCTTGCCTCGAAAAAGCGATAGGTGTTGCGGCCTTCGGTCTTGGCCCGGTAGAGCGCTGTATCGGCGTGGGTGAGAAGTGACTGACGATCCGTCGCGTCGTCAGGACAGAGCGCAATGCCGATGCTGGTGGCGATGTGAGTCTCCGACGCGTCGCCTGACGCGCGCAACGCTTTCAGAATGGTCTCGGCAAGCCGACTTGCCGCGGCAGGATTTGCGACGTCAGGCATCAGGACGGCAAACTCGTCGCCCCCCAGACGGGCCATCGTCTGCCGTTCGCCAAGCACCGCGGTGATGCGTGCAGCAACCGTCTGCAACACCTTGTCGCCGGCTGCGTGTCCGAACAGGTCATTGACTTCCTTGAACTTGTCGAGATCGAGACACAGCACAGCGAGGCTCTTGCCCGGAGTCAATGCCGCGATCTCCTGGTCGATCCGCTCATTGAAATGACTGCGGTTGGGAAGCGAGGTGAGGGAATCGTGATGCGCCAGAAAATAGATGTGTTGCTCGGCGTCCTTGCGCGCCTTCAGATCGCGAACGGCGACGACGTGGTGCGGCCGTCCGGCAAAAACGATCTGGCGCAGGATCAATTCAACAGGGGTCATCGAGCCGTCGAGATGGCACAAATCCGTTTCAACCGTCTGGTTCGACCGGGAAAACAGTTTGGTGCGCGCGACCTGATCCGGAAAACAGCGCTCGAGCTTCGCACCGACGAGATTGGCTGTCGATAAACCGGTCAGAACGGCAAAACTGGTGTTGACAGAGACAATTACCTCTCCATCGCAAACCAGAAGCCCTTCGACCGAGGCATTCGCGAGATCGCGCATCCGGTCGACTTCAAGCGCCGAGCGGCGATGATCGCGGACATCGAGCACAACACCCGCCAGAGCCAACCCGACAATAGCGAAGCTCGCGATTGCCACCCCCACCGCAAGCCATCCGGCTGGCAGCGATGATTGCGAAATCTCCATGATGGGATCGGGAATGATCGACACGGCGCCCATCGCGGTGAAATGATGACTGCAGATCGCGAGCGTCAACAGCACAGCGCCTGCGAACTTCCATCTTTCTTCCTTGCCATGAAGGCCAACGGGAAGCGCGACTGCGCCGATTGCCGCGCCGAGCACGACCGATGCGGCAACAAGAACCGGATCCCACAGGATGATGCCCGCGACTTCAAACGCGGCCATCCCGGTGTAGTGCATCGCTGCAATGCCACCAGCAACGATGGCTCCGCCCACCCATGGCCCGTGGCGCCAGTGCGGGGTGAGCGAAACCGCGAGCCCCGCGCCGGTCAGCAGGACGGCCGCGACCAGCGACAACACGGTTAATATAATATTATAGGCGGTCGGGATTCCCGGCGTGAACGCAAGCATCGCAATGAAGTGCGTTGCCCAGATACCGAAGCCGGTGGTTATAGCGGAAACGGTCAGCCACACGCCTCGCATATGACCGTGAGATTTTCGGGCGTGGCGAAGCAGATTGATCGCCGCAAATGACGCCAGGACGCAGACAAGGGCCGCGAGACCAACAAGCTTCAAATTATGGGCCGTGGCAATGCAAGTATAAATCTTAAACATGTGATCACACCGCAACGCGGAAATGCCGCGACCGCGGGAAACTAAGGGTAACTATGTAAGAAGGTGTAAATGCATCGGTTCGGGATAAGTCGGGGCGGTCAACTCAAGTGCCGGATGATCACGTTTGAAGGAGCTAACCAAGCGCTAATTGGCGGAACTGGAGGCGCGTTCCCATTCTCTCGTTACACCATCCAGGATGGCCAAGATGAAATTCACGTTGATTGGCGCCGCCGCTATTGCCGCGGCAGCTTTCGCAACTCCCGCGCTGGCGCAAGCCGTTATCGAAGACCCCGGTTATTGCGCGCAGTTCTATCCAAATGCGAATTGTCAAAACCTGGGACCCGGCAATCCCTATACAAATGGCGGCTACTATCGCGGCAACTGGCGGAACGGCAACGCGTCCATGGAACATCGTTGGCACCGTCACCATCGGATGCACCGCCATTAATGTAGAAAAAAGGCGGCCAAGCGGCCGCTTCTTTTCTGACTTCTAAATGTCGTCAGGACTGGGAGACGTGGCTAAAAATTGCCAAAACCCGGTAAGTTTTGGAGCGGGCGAAGGGAATCGAACCCTCGTATGCAGCTTGGGAAGCTGCCGTTCTGCCATTGAACTACGCCCGCGGTCGCTTGCTCCCTCTGATTAGCCGAGACCGCGCGGTCCGCCAAGCCGGTTGGCGATTTGCCCCCACGTACCTTGACCCGAATGCGAATTTTCAGGTGCGCCCATGGTTGACGGTGCTATGATCCCGCCGGGGTTGGTGGCGTAATGGCGGGGCGTGGGTATACCATATTCGACACGATGATCGGCCGATGCGGCATCGCATGGGGCGATCTCGGTGTTATCGGCGTGCAACTGCCTGAGGCGCGGGAGATCGAAACCCGGCGGCGAATGCTGCGCCAATATCCCGAGGCCCGCGAACTCCGTCCGCCGCTGAACGTCGAAATCGCGATCGAAGGTATCGTCGCGTTGCTGCGCGGCCAGTCCAGCGATCTCTCCGACGTCGCACTCGATATGAGCGGCATACCGGCATTCAATCAGCGCGTTTACGAGTTCACCCGCACGATTCCACATGGGGAAACCCGCACCTACGGCGAAATCGCCGCCAGACTCAGGGCTTCGGGCGCCGCGCGCTCGGTCGCGCAGGCGATTGCCCGCAACCCTTTCATGATCATCGTGCCGTGTCATCGCGTCCTCGAACCGGGCGGCTACGCGGACAAGATTTCCCCGAACGGCGGCACTATCTCCAAGCGCCGGCTGCTTTCGATCGAGGGCGCGGGCTCTACAACCAGCAAGACCCTGTTCGAGGTGCTTCTTCCGGTTGCTCCGCCACGCCCGCAGAGCTAAATTGCGGCATGACCGCAACCACCCTTCTGCAGCAAAAATCGATCACGGTGTCCGATTTCCGCTGCAGCGCCGGGCCGGATGACACGCCGTTCGTGGAGCGGCATCGCTGCCATTCGGTCTCCTATGTGCGCAAAGGCAGCTTCGGCTGCCGCACACGTGGCCGCTTCTTCGAGCTGGTGGCCGGATCGATCCTGGTCGGTCATCCCGGCGACGAGTATATGTGCACTCACGATCACGTCTGCGGCGACGAGTGCCTGTCGTTTTTCTTAAGTCCCGAACTGGTGGATGCGATCGGCGACCGCGCAGAGGTCTGGCGAATCGGCAGCGCGCCGCCGCTGCCTGAATTGATGGTGCTCGGCGAGCTTGCGCAAGCCGCGGCCGACGGCCGCAGCGACATCGGCCTCGACGAGGTCGGACAGGTGTTCGCCAGCCGTTTTGTCGAGGTAGTCTCCGGGCGGGCGCGCGAGCCTGTGCCGGCCAAAGCCCGGGATCGCCGTCGGGCGGTGGAAACGGCGCTGTGGATCGATACGCATTCGCACCGGCAAATCGATCTGGAGCACGCCGCCGGTCAGGCCGATATCAGCCCGTTCCACTTCCTGCGGCTGTTCTCAAGCGTGCTCGGCGTCACCCCGCACCAGTATCTGGTGCGCTCGCGGCTGCGTCATGCGGCGCGCCTCCTGGTCGACGATGACAGCTCGATCACCGATGTCGCCTACGACGTCGGGTTCGGCGATCTCTCCAACTTCGTCCGCACGTTCCACCGCGCCGCCGGGGTTTCGCCGCTGCGGTTCCGCCAGGCCTCGCGCGGGATGCGCAAGATTTTCCAAGATCGGCTCGCCGTGCACTGACTAGGGTGATTTCCAGACCGCGCGTTTTCGAACGTGCACTTGTTGGAGATCATCATGTACGACCACATCGGACTGAAAGTTGGAAATCTCGACGCCAGCGTTCGTTTCTACACGGCAGCACTGGCGCCGCTCGGATACGTATTGAGCTCGCGCGACGACTCGGGCGCGGGTTTTGGGCCCAAGGGCGAGCCGGCGCTTTGGCTTTATTTGCGTAAGGGGCCGGCCGGTGCAGGCGCCCACATCGCGTTCCGCGCGCCCGATCACGCCGCCATCAAGAAATTTCACAGCGAGGGCGTGAAGGCAGGAGGCCGCGACAACGGGAGCGCCGGCCCGCGGGCCGATTAGAGCCCGACCTATTTCGCGGCATTCCTGATCGATCCTGACGGCAACAATGTCGAGGCGGTTTGCACGTGCGTCTTTATCCCTCCTGGGAGGGATCTCTAGACGACCTAAAAATCAACGCCAACCAGGCGAATACCCATGGCTTCCATCCACAAAGATGTTCCGATCGATGCTCACCCCAACGACGTCTGGGCCGCCGTTCGCGATTTCGGCGCCGTGCATCAACGCCTGGTGCCGGGATTCGTGCTCGACGCGCGCCTCGACGGCGACGCGCGCATCGTGACCTTTGCCAACGGCACGATGGCGCGCGAGCTGCTGGTCGATTGCGACGACGCGCGGCGGCGGCTGGTCTATGCCGTGATCAGCGAGCGGGTAAAACAACACAGCGCGTCGGTGCAAGTGCTCGCCGATGGCGACACGCGCAGCCGGTTGATCTGGATCGTCGATGTGCTGCCCAACGAAATAGCGCCCTATGTCGACGCCCAGATGGATCAGGCGGCGCTGGCGATGCAGAAAGCGTTAGCGCGATCAGCGAAAGTGGAATCCGGTTTAGCGTCCGATCGCGCTAAAAAATATTAAAATGGCGCACGATCTTATTGCCAACCGCTTTGGCGGATCATGCGCTGGCGCAACGCCGGGCAGATTCGCAAAATCGGTCCACCCCCGGATCAAGTCCGAGGCCATGCTTTTGCGGAATAGCGCTAATCCCCGATTCCGGACAATGCAGGGCGGACTCCCGCAACGACGCCGCGCCTCGGCTCCCATCTCGTCAGTATAACGCTCGCGGCGGAGAGCACGCCGAGCACCACCATCGAAGCCGCCGCCAACGCAAAGAAGTTCGCGGCGGTCGCGCCGTGCGTCGACAGCCACCAGCCGCCGGCCGCCACGAACACCAGCCGCGCGGTTTGCGCGAGCACCGGCCCCAGAACTTTCGCCGCGCCTTGCGAGGAAAAATACATCGAGATCGACAGCCCGATGAAAGCGTACATCGGGGCTGCGGTCGACAGATATTGCCGGCTGGCGGCGCGCACGCCGGGATCCCTCGTGAAGATATCCACCCAGAGATCGGGAAAGATCGCGATCACGGTACCGACCAGGCCGACCGCCACGAACGACACGCAGCCCGCGATCAGCGCAATGCGTCGCGCGCGCGCAACCCGCTGCGCGCCGATCGCCATCCCGACCATCGGCACCGAGGCGATGCCGACCGCGAATGCAATCGAGGTCAGCATGAATTCGAGCCGGGCGCCGATGCCGTATCCGGCCAGAATTTCGGTTCCGAACTTCGCCAGCATGTGGGTGAAGATCGTGATCGTCAGCACCGATTGCAGCGGCGAGAAACAGGAGACGGCGCCGACCTTCAGGATATCGAAGAACATGCCGCGCTGGATTCGAAGGCCCCTGACGATCGGGGTGACGCGGGCCCGGCCGGAAAAAATGTACCAGGCCATGATGGCCGTGCCGATCGAGAAAGCGGTCAGCGAGCCCGCGGCAACGCCGCGCATGCCGAATTGCGGCACCGGCCCAAGCCCGAGGCCAAGGATACCGCCGAGGATGATCTGACAGACCGCGGAATTGAGAACGATCAGCGAAGGCAGCTTCATGTTGCCGGTGCCGCGCAGGATCGCGGCCAGCGTATTCATCAGCCACGGCACCACGGCGCCGCCGAAGAAAATCTGAACGTAGCCGATCGCGCGCACCAGCACGTCGCCGCGGCCGCCGAGCAATTCCAAAAGCGCGGGTCCGAAGATCAGCATTAGAAGCGTGAACGTCAGCCCGAAACAGCCGCCGATCAGCAACGCATGCGCCGCCAGTGCCGAAGCGCGCGCGTTGTCGCCGGCGCCGAGCGCACGCGCGATCGCCGATGACACGCCGCCGCCCATCGCGCCACCGGACATGGTCATGGTCAGGATCACGAACGGAAATACCAGCGCCATCGCCGCCAGCGACTCTACGCCGAGCCGGCCGATATAGGAGGTCTCGGCGATGACCACGCAGGTGCCCGCGCTGAGCGCGACGACGTTCGGCCATGCCAGCCGCAAAAGCGTGCGCAGAATCGGTCCGTCGACCAGCGCATTTCTCACCGGGACTGCGATCGGGGGAAGCGAAAGCTCGTCGTCGTCGGTAACGGGAATCTCGGCGACACCGATATCGGACATTTCTTCTCCAGGCGCATGATCCGCCAAACCGTCAGCGGTTTGGCGACAAGATCATGCGCCAATTCAGCGTTTTAGAGCGCGCTTTAGGTTCAATCCGGCTACCGCGCCACAACTTCCTAGCACCGATCAAGCCCGATGCCATGTGCATCAGGCGCAATGGCGGTCTGCGGGAATGCAGGCGGCGCAACGGCAGGATTGCCTTTAGCCGATCGACCAGACAAACGGCGGACGACCACCGGCAGCCGGTCTCATGCCGACACTGATGTGGCGACCGCAGCCGGCCGCAAGGCCTTCGAACAATCCTTCCATAACCCTGGCGCAGGCCGGATGATAATCGCTGACATCGGCCATCAGCTTCCAGGTTTGTTGCCTGATTTCGAAAACATTATTGTCATCACCGATTTCGGCAATGTCGTCCTGTGCTTCGAGCAATGCGCGCAGGAATTCATTAAACTCTTGTGCAGTTCCGCGACCTAAGCCGAAGCCGCGCGCGATCTCATCGAAATACTGCATGCCGATCAGTTTGCCGGTGAGGTGCAGCAGGTAGCCCGCATCTTCGGGACCGAACAGTTGCACCATGACAGGTGCGGCCGTGCGCACATATTCCATGGCGTAATTTCGATAGGCTTTTTCCAGCCGCGGTTTCGGCCAGCTCGCGGCCGGCAAGGCCGGCGCGTTGGCGGGCTCGAACATCGGCGCTTCAAGGTGACGCGCGAACACCAGGCGCTGATCGCTTTGGAGCGCATGATCGTATTCGCAGTAATAACCTTCAAGTCCGTCCTGCCCGTCGACGCTCTGCTTGGTGCAGACGAAGCCGAGATTTGCATTGTCCAGTGAAGCGCCATTGTTGGCGTGCCATCCTCGCAGCATCGCACGCGACACTTCGCCGGGCACGCCGCAGATCGCCGTGCCCCGCCAGATCCAGCGCGGCGGCGGATAGCGGATCCAGGCCTTGCGATCCGACTCGTACATGTATTCGACGGAAACGCCGCCGATCCAGTTGGAGAGATAATGATATTGCGCCGCCGCTACCGCCGGCGGCAGGTGGCTCAGTCCGAGTTTTTCCAGCCCGGGCAGGAAACGCTCCTGCTGCTGACGGCGAAAAACCCGGAACACGAATTCTGCGGCATCGGTCGTCCCGCGCCGCGTCACCACGGTGAGAATGAGGCCGGTAAAATAGGCATGATAGAGGTCGGCGACGCTGCGCCATCTTAGCCATTGCGCCTCGTGCGTGTCGTTCGTCACCTGGGCCATCGCCATCCCCATACCTTGTTTCCGCAAGTCCCTGCCAAGATAGCCAATTCACATGAATTTCATGGCAAGGGCCGCGAACATCAGCCGGTTTGCCGGATTGTAAAGGGTGATATGCAAGGAGCTACCATGCTTAAAACCATTGTGCCGGCGATTTTGATTGGAGCATTCGCGCTTCCCCTCGCCTCTTGTAACCAGCCGCAGGACACCTCCACCGCCGAACAGACCTATGGGCCTTCTCCCGCCCTGCCGCCGCCGCAAAAGTCCTGGATCCCCACCATCTATATCGCCCCCGCCAAAGGTTGGCCTGACGGCGGCAAGCCTGCCGCCGCCGATGGAATGGCCGTCAATGCCTTTGCCACCCGGCTGGACCATCCCCGCACGGTCTATGTCCTGCCGAATGGCGACGTGCTGGTGGCCGAGACCAACGCCCCGCCGAAGCCGGACGATGCAAGGGGCATCAGGGGCTGGATCACAAAAATGATCATGGGCCGCGCTGGCGCCAGCACCCCTAGTGCGAATCGCATCACACTGCTGCGGGACTCTGACGGCGACGGCGTCGCCAAAACCAGGAACGTTTTTCTTGAGGGGCTGAATTCGCCGTTCGGCATGGCATTGGTGGGCGATGACTTCTACGTCGCCGATTCCGATGCGATCATGAAATTTCCCTACCATGACGGCGATACCAAAATTACCACGCCCGGCGTCAAGCTGACGGATCTGCCCGCGGGCACCATCAATCACCACTGGACCAAAGATCTCACCGCCAGCCCCGACGGGACAAAACTATATGCAACCGTCGGCTCCAACAGCAATATCGGTGAAAACGGCATCGAGGCGGAGACCAATCGCGCCGACGTGCTTGAAGTCGATCGTGCGAGCGGCAAGTGGCGCGTGTTCGCTTCGGGCCTTCGCAATCCCAACGGACCTTCGTGGCAGCCTCAAAGCGGCGAGCTGTGGGTTGCGGTGAATGAGCGCGACGAACTCGGCAATGATCTCGTGCCGGACTACATGACCTCGGTGAAGGACGGCGCCTTCTATGGCTGGCCCTACAGCTATTTTGGTCAGCATGTCGACGACCGCGTCCAACCGCAGCGGCCCGATCTGGTAGCGAAAGCCATTGCGCCGGATTACGCGCTGGGCGCGCATACGGCTTCGCTTGGGCTGACGTTCAACACCGGCAATCTGTTTCCACCAGAAATGGCCGGCGGTGCGTTTGTCGGCCAGCACGGCTCGTGGAATCGTAAGCCCCACGCCGGCTACAAGGTGATTTTCGTGCCGTTCGCCAATGGCAAGCCCTCGGGCAAGCCGCAGAATGTGCTGACCGGCTTCCTCAACGACAGCGGCGAAGCCCAAGGGAGGCCGGTCGGCGTCAGGATCGACAAGCAGGGTGCGCTGCTGGTGGCCGACGATGTCGGCAACACGGTGTGGCGGGTGACGCCGTCATCGGCAAAGTCGGCGGCGAGGTAAGCGTAATCCTCATGGTCTGGAACGCGTCTTCACGCGTCGCGGTGAACCTATTTCCGCATAAGGAACTGATCGACAACGTCCCGATGGGCTTTTGACCCCGCGCCGCTGACCTGGTGCAATCATCGTGCTGAGCGATTAAGCGGCCCGAGCAAGTCGTTCAACAAGAAGCTCACTGGGGAGCCGATGGGGCCGACGAAAGCGGCGCCGAGTTAGCCTCCTGCGAAGCCCCGTGCTGCCGATCCAACTTCGTCATCACCGAAGCGCCAGTGTCAAACCGGACACGATAGACTCGCAAATTCTCCATTACGCGCTGGACATAGTTGCGTGTTTCGGAAAACGGAATGCGTTCCACCCAATCGACTGCATCGACCTTGGGATCGCGCGGGTCGCCGTATTGCTTCACCCATTGCTGAACGCGGCCACGGCCGGCATTGTAGCCGGCAAACGTCATAATGTGAGAGCCGCTATATTCCTTCAGCAGCGCGCTAAGTTCGGCCGCGCCCATTTGTGTATTGTAGACCGGATCAGAGACCATCCGATCCCAATCATAGGCGACGCCGAACCTTTTGGCGGTGTCCCGTCCGGCTTCTGGCGTGACCTGCATCAGGCCGACTGCGTTGGCCGGCGACTTGTCGCGCTGGTCGAACGAGCTTTCGGTGCGTGCTACCGAATAGATGACGCTGCGGTCGATTGCGGGCCCGATGGGGCTGTGCTGCGGAATTCCGATCGTAGGAAAGGCGTAAAGGTCCAGCTCCAGCCCGCGGGCGAGCGCCGTCTTCCCGATCAGCAGCATGGCGCGCGCGTCGTTGCGGCGACCGGCAAGTTCGGCAAGGGCGACGAGCGTTGCGCCATTAACACTCTGCTCCGCGAGATCTGCGACAAAACTCAGGACGACGTCGCGCTCGCCGAGCATATAGAGCATATCGGCGGCACGCACGACTTCGTCCAAAATTGCAGAACCGTTATCTGGATCAGCGCGCAGGGGTGTTCGCAGCTCGATTTGGTCAATGCCGAGTTTGGCGCGCGCAAGTTGCCCGTAATAGGCGGTGCCATAGCGGGCTGCGTTTTCATACTGAGCCCGCCTTTCTTCGCTATGGCCGAGGGCCTCGGCCGCGCGGCCACGCCAGTAGTTCGCCCGCGCAAGTACGATTGGATTAGTCGATCCCTCGTCAATATGAACGAAATGGGCACGCGCCGTCGCAGGATCATTGAGGTAGCGCAATGCGATCCAGCCGGGCATGAAATGGAAATCTGCCCGATAATTTTCATTGGCCGGCAGCGCGGCGTCGCGCACGACCTGATAGGCGGTCTGGAATTTACCGAGATCAAGCAGTTTGCGGGCGAGAACGCGCCGTTCGCGCCACCATTCGTCCGTGTCCTGAAGCGCCATCGTCCGCGGCGAGGCAGCCAGCATCAGACGGGTCGCGTCGGCAACCCTGTCATGCCGCATCATCCAACGAATACGGCATAGTTCGTAGCCCAAATCCTGCCGAGCCTCAGTCGCAACGGCGTCGAGCAATCTGAGCGCCTTGGTCGCATTCGCCGTAACCGCCGCGCACGCTTTCACGATCGAAACATCGTCGCCGCCAAGGCGACGCGCCGCGCGCATCGCTCCAGAAAAATCCTTGGCGCCAATGCGCTTGTCCATCCGAGCTCGATGGTCCTCGCGGGTGAGAAGGTCGCGGAATATCCCGTAAGCTTCGGCCTCGACGCGCTCCGACAGTTCCTGGGACCGCCACGCCTCGCCAACCTGGCGTCCGGCGCCGTCACGGTCGCCTTCGGCAAGAAGCACCCGCGCGAGCGCAAAGCGGCCCTTGGCGCTCGCCGGCTGATCGCCAATAAAGCTGTGAACCCTCGTGCCGTCGACACGCTCCTGCCATAGGCGCGCCTCCGCCCGCCGCCGCAGCAGGGCCATGCTCGGCCAGCCTCGGTTATCGGCAATGAATGCAGCGTATCGGCTGAAATTCGCTTCGGCGTCCGGGTGTCGCAGGATAAACCATTCGACGAGCTTCTGGGCGGCTGGATCGCCGATCGTTTTATTGATGGCGGTAGCCTCGCCAGATTTGGCCTTGCGTGCCAAATCGATCGCGTTCCTTACCGCCGCAAGATCGCCTGGGACCGGAGCGGCTGCTGCCGTCGGAGGAGGTATATCGATCGACGGCGACGGCTCGCTTGGCGCGGCCGTGACATCCACATGCCTGGCTTTCCTAAACAGGGAATTGCGCTGATGCCGCGCGCCCGTCGCCGCATCTTCCTCGTTGGCATGTTCAATTTGCTTGTGGCGGGCGACCGTTATCATGTCGCTCGAGAGCGCGGCAAGTGTGGCCAAGCTGAAGAGACAGGCCACCGACCAGAAGGGCTGTTTCATTCCGTGGTCCCCCACGAATCAACCCGCACGAACCATGAGATCGCACGATCCGTACGGTTGGAGCTGTGAGGACGCTAGCACATCGTCGATTTTTGACTGTCACGTTTGGGCAACATTGAAAAGAAAAATGAAAAAAACGTGGGGCGGGATTGTAGCTCGTTTGATCTTGTCATCCGTCATCGCTGTACCGTCGCTGTGGGCAAGGACAAAGCAAGCGCGCTCACGCCAAGGCCGAATAAGAAACAGCGGAGATGAAATCGTGCCCTCCACCTGCACAGCAACGATGGTTATACCCGAAAATGCTTGCTCAGCTTCAGGCCCTGCGCCTGATAGTTCGAGCCGATGCGCTGGCCATACAGGGCATCGGGCCGCGCCAGCATTTTTTCGTACACCAGCCGGCCGACGATCTGGCCGTGCTCGAGAATGAACGGCACTTCGCGCGAGCGCACTTCCAGCACTGCGCGGGAGCCTTGTCCGCCGGCGCCGGCATAGCCGAAGCCGGGATCGAAGAAGCCGGCATAATGCACGCGGAACTCGCCGACCAGCGGATCGAACGGCACCATCTCCGCGGCGTAATCCGGCGGCACCTGCACCGCCTCTTTCGACGCGAGAATGTAGAACTCGCCGGGGTCGAGAATGAGGCTGCCGTCGGGCCGCGCTGATATGGCCTCCCAGAATTCATTGACGGCGTAGCCGCCGCGGCGGTCGATATCGACCACGCCGGTATGCCGTTTGGCGCGGTACCCGACGAAACCATTCGCGCTTTCGCCGCTTAGATCGACGCTCAACGCCACGCCGTTGACGAGATCGGCATCGTCGCAATCGACCAGCCGCTCCAGATCATGCAGCGCATCGAGTTCATTGGCATTGAGGATAGCATCGCCGGTGCGAAAGCGGACCTGCGAGAGCCGCGACCCCTCGCGCAGCAGCACCGGAAACGTTTTCGGGCTGATCTCAGCATAGAGCGGGCCATGGTAGCCTGCGCCGATCATGTCGAACCGCCGCGTGCCGTCCGCAATCACGCGGGTGAACACGTCGAGCCGACCGGTCGAGCTTTTCGGGTTGGCGGCGGCGACGATTTCCGGCGGCAGCGCGAGGCTCTCGAGTAGCGGCACGATGTAGACGCAGTTGGTCTCCAGCACCGCGCCATCGGTCAGGTCGATTTCGTGCAGCTTCAATTCGTCGATGCGCTCCGCCACCGTCGCGCCCGGTCCCGGCAAAAAGCTCGCGCGCACCCGATAAGCGACATCGCCGAGACGCAGATCGAGGCTCGCCGGCTGGATCTGGCTTTCGACAAACGGATATGCGGGCAGAATAAGGCCGGCATCCGCCATCGCCGCGATCATGCGGTCCGGCAGAATGCCATTGGCGTCGGGTTGAAGCGTGAACGACACGTGCTGGTCCTCGGGGCTTTCGCCATCCAGACGCTGAAAATACGGACTTTTACCGGTTATCTGATGGCCGCCTTGACGGAAAGGGCGCAACCGAATATGACCATGACTTATCCCGTGGTGATTTGAGCCGGCCGGCTTGCAGCCACGTTAAATAAGTCGCTAAACAGGCCGGGGACATGTGTGATCCCGGCCTTTGGAATTTTTCCGGGCCGGTTTTTTTGTGACCATTGAGGTGGTCACGAGGGAGGTCACATGTCAGAGGCTAAAGCACCCGCGTCGTCAACCGCCGGCTACCGTCCCGAAACCCGGCTGGTCCATTCCGGCATGCTGCGCTCGCAATTCGGCGAGACATCCGAGGCGCTGTTCCTGACGCAGGGCTTTGTCTACGACACCGCGGAGCAATGCGAGGCGCGGTTCAAGGGCGAGGATCCCGGCTTTCTCTATTCGCGCTTTTCCAATCCCAACGTCTCGATGTTCGAGCGCCGCATGATCGAACTCGAAGGCGCGGAAGCCGGACGGGCTACCGCCACCGGCATGGCCGCGGTGACGACGGCCATTCTGGCGCCGCTGAAAGCCGGCGATCACGTGGTGGCAGCGAAGGCGATGTTCGGATCGTGCCGCTACGTCGTGGAAGATCTGCTGCCGCGCTACGGCATTGCGTCCACTCTCGTCGATGGCCTCGATCTCGAGGCATGGCGCAAGGCAATGCGGCCGAACACGAAAAGCTGTTTTCTGGAAAGCCCGACGAATCCGACGCTGGACGTGCTCGACGTCTCGGCCATCGCGGAGATCGCGCATCGCGGTGGCGCGCGGCTGATCGTCGACAACGTGTTTGCCACGCCGATCTGGCAGAGCCCGCTGACATTGGGCGCGGATGTCGTGGTGTATTCCGCGACCAAGCATATCGACGGCCAGGGCCGTTGCCTCGGCGGCGTCATTCTCTCCTCCGAAGCGTTCATTGCCGAACACATCCACACTTTTTTGCGTCAGACCGGCCCGTCGATGTCGCCGTTCAATGCCTGGATTTTGCTGAAGGGGCTGGAGACGTTGGCGATCCGCGTCCGCGCGCAGACCGAAACTGCTGCCGCCGTGGCCGATGCCTTGGCGCAGCATCCGAAAATCTCGCGGCTGATTTATCCCGGCCGCGCCGATCATCCGCAGGCCGCATTGGTGAAGAAGCAGATGCGGGCGGGATCGACGTTGATCGGCTTCGAAGTCAAAGGCGGCAAGGCGGCGGCATTCCGCTGTCTCAACGCGCTGAAGCTTGCCCGGATTTCAAACAATCTCGGCGATGCCAAAAGCCTCGTCACCCATCCGGCGACCACCACCCATCAACGGCTGACGCCGGAGGCGCGCGCCGAACTCGGGATCAGCGAGGGCTTTATCCGGTTCTCGGCCGGCCTCGAGCATCGCGACGATCTGATCGAGGATCTGCAGGCAGCGCTGGAGAAGGCGTGAGGCGAAAACACTGTTTCGTCGTCCGGCCAAGCCAACGGGTCCGGGCTCCGGCCGGCCCGATGACAGGCTCCGCGCGAGCCGGGAACCATAACCACCGATGCGAGTGACTAAAAAAGCCGTTGGCCACTGCCTTCAGCGCTGCGACGTCGCTCCCTGCTTCCGCAGAAACGACGCTAATAATTGCGGCCGCCGCTCCTACATCGGGCGATACGTCTGCACGTTGGATGGCACGTTGACACCAAGCTTGATCTGGCCGACCGATTTGATGATGTCGTCGCCCAGCAACTGGGCGAAGCAGGCATAGCCCCAGTCGGTCATGTGAAGGCCATCGGCGATCACGAAATTGTCGATCGGGATCGCCTGCTTCTCGTGCCATTCGCGCATCACCTCGAAGCGCGGAAAAAAGCCGACATGGCGGAGTTCAGCGACCTTGCCGAGCAGCTTCACCATCTGGCTCGCGCTTTCCGCGCGCTCGTTGACCCTCGGAGAATATTGCGGATCGACCAGCACCAGGTCGGCGCCCGCTGTCTGGATGCGCTTGATGCCTTCCTCCACCAGCTTTGCGGTCTCTGCGGGATCGAGGTTGCGCAGCACGGCGTTGGTGCCGACCTGCCAGATCACAAGGTCCGGCTTCATGTCGAGTACTGCTGTCTGCAGCCGCTTCATCATTTCGGGCGCGTCTTCGCCGCCCTGCCCGCGATTGACGACGGTAATGTCGGCAGTCGGATATCGCCGATGCAGCTGCGCCGCCAGCCGGTTGGGATAGGTGAATTCGGGTGACGTCGTGCCGTAACCCGCCGTGGAAGACGATCCGAATGCGACGATCACCACCGGCTCCCCCGAGGCCAGCTTGCTTGCCACATGCGGCAGCGATCCCACCGATTTGGCGCCGCGCTTCGGCGGCAGGCAGGGAACCCGGCTAAAAATGTCGCTGGCCGATTTCGCGGCCGCCTTGACCTTTTCGATCGCCTTGGTCGTCAGGCTCTTTTGCTGCGGCGGATTGGCCTGGTCGACGGCTGCAACACTGCCGGCACCGGTGGTTTGGGAGGCGGGCGGCTTGGTGCTATCCGATAGCGTAGTCTGGTGAGGAGTCTGGGCGGCCTGGGCGGCCTGGGCGCGCGCGGGCAGGACCGACGCCGGCGTCAGCAGCACAAGCGCCGCGACTGCGGGCGCAGCCAGCGATGTAATTCGGCAAAAAGGGCGGTGACAACTCATTAACCCTAGATCCTCAATTCTGCTGCGCCGGGTCAAGGTGAGCCGCTTCGATCACGAATTTCGACAGCGCCTGGCCAAGGCAATCATGGACACGTTTCGCAAGTTCGACGCCATGCGATGCGCTGAACAGGTCGAAGTCTCCCGAGTCATTCCAGTGACGCATGATGGCGAATCGGTCGAACAGCGGAACGTCGTGCTGCTGCGCCACCACGCGCATATTATCTAGATATGGCGACGCAGAAATCATCGTTTCCGTGCGAGGACTATATTGCAAATTCATTAAAACCACATCGGCTCCGGCATTTTGCAGCGCAGCAACTCCTTCGTCGACTGCGCCGCGAAAATCATCGGGATCGATGGAGCGCATAGCATCGACGGTGCCGGTCTGCCAGATAACCAAAGTAGGCTTTTTATCTTCCACCAGTTTAGCCAAGCCGTTAGCCACTTCCTCGGCGGTTTTCTTGATCTGTAGCTCCAGGGATACGTTCACCGCGATCGAGGGTAGTTTCTCCGTCAGCATCGCCTGCAAGCGGCCGGGATAGGCGCTTCCGTCCGATGTATTGATGGTGGACGATCGGCTGCCCACCACCAGAATGTCCAGCGGACGGCCGCTTTTCACCACGTCCGCGACCTTGGGAAGCGCGCTTTCGCTTGTGAGCAGGTAAGCCGGGACGGCGCAAGTCTGCGGCGCATCCTCGGCGCGCGCGGGCGCCGCGGTTAGAAGACCGGCCAGCAATGTCAGGCCCAGAATGGCCCCTGAGTTGGACTTCATGGGCCCCCTCCCGCCAAATCAGCATTGCCGCCGGTGCCTTTATTTCGCGATGCACTCTTGTCGGCTGAATGCTTGTACCACGAAATCACCCAAGCCATGCCGGACATGATGAGGATTCCGGAAATGCTGATGAGGAAATGCAGCCCGGCGCCGCCGGCGATCTCGGCCAGCACGAAATGCCCCGCGAACGCCAGGAACACGCCGAGGCAGAAAATCTCCAGCGAATGCTGCCCGCACAGGATCAGCGGCCGTAACCAGGGCGACTTCAATCCGGGCCAGTCCTTCGGCAGGAACCGCACGGTAACGGCCGCCAGCGCCAGAAAATGCGCGAACCTGAGCACGTCGAGATCGGTCTTGTTGATGGGATACATCCATTGCTCGACCCGGCGCGGCATCAGATGACCCAACTGCGGGAAATACCATGTCATGGTGACGCAGAACGCGGCGAACAGATAGGCGAAACAAATCCACAGCGTGATCCGCGACGACAGAACCTGCGACATTCGCTTGGCGCCACCCAGCGCGCACCACGCGCCGAACACGAATAGCAGTTGCCAGGCGAACGGATTAAAGGCCCAGAAGCCGTTCGGATAGGCCGATAGATACCAATCGTATTCCCAGGTGAGGGCATAAAGAGCGACGGACAGCGCCAGCGCCACGTCGGCTCTCCATTTCATCAGCCACAGGATCGCGGGCAGAAAAAGCATCAGCACGATATAGAGCGGCAGCACGTCCATGTTCACCGGGCGGAATCTCAAGAACAGCGCCTGGACGATGGTGACGTCCGGCTGCTTGAGAAAATCCATGATTCCCATTTCTTCGGAGTACAGTGGGTTATCGAAACTGGTGGCGACGTAGGAAATCTCCGCAAGAAAGATCGTGAACAGGAACACGTGCGCGACATAGATCTGCCAGACTCTCCGCAGGATCCGCGCGGTCGCCACCACGAAGCCGGACTCAAGCATCGCGCGGCCGTAAACGAACGCTGCAGTGTAGCCCGAGATAAAGATGAAAATTTCGGTGGCGTCGCTGAATCCGTAATTGCGTATCGTAAACCAGGTCAGGAGATTGGGCGGCAGATGATCGATGAAGATCAGCCACAGCGCCAGCCCGCGAAACAGATCGAGCCGCAGTTCACGCTCGCTGCCGATTGGAAGCGAAATAGCGGGCACCGAAACGGCCGGCGCCGGCGCGGCGTCCCGCGCGACCGCATCCGCTGCGTCCCCAAGGGGTGGTCCGGCAATGCGATCGGCGATGGACGTCATCTGGTACCGTCTCGAGGAGGTCGGCTTTACGCGAAAGATAGTACCGGCCCGCAAGTTGCAAAGATACGTGACTGGGGCCCCGCGGGTGCCCTTTATGTTGCAACTATGTTGAAACGACGATTGGATTTGAGCGACACGGATTTGCCCCCTGCCAGTCCGCCGATTGGTTCCCTCTGAACTTTTCGATATGATGCCCTTGAGGATTCCGGAAGATCGCCCGCATGTACCGCGCCATCACCCGCCAGATCGAGGTCACCGTCGAACCGAACTTCCTGCCGGAACGCTCGTCGGGCGAAAAACGTCAATATTTCTGGTCCTACACCATTGTCATCACCAATACCGGCAAGGAGACGGTGCAATTGCGGACGCGGCACTGGATTATTACCGATGCCGCAGGCCGCAAGCAGGAAGTCCGCGGCGAAGGCGTGGTCGGCGAGCAGCCCGTGCTCGCGCCGGGCGAGCGCTTCGAATATACCAGCGGCGTCCCACTTCCGACCGCGTCCGGCTTTATGACCGGCCGCTACCAGATGGTGAGCGAGAGCGGTGAACGGTTCGAGATCGACGTGCCGACATTTTCGCTGGACAGTTCCGACAGCAAGCGGACGCTGAATTAGATAGTGGCGTCCCCTACTCCACGCCCGCCTCCTGCGGCGTGAATTGGTAGACCGAGCTGCAGAACTCGCAGGTCACGACCACCTTGCCATCCTTCACCATGTCGGCGCGGTCGTTCGGCGCGAAGCTCGCGAGCATCGAGGCTACAGCTTCGCGCGAGCAGGAGCATTGCGCACGCAGCGGCAGCGGGTGAAACACCCGGACGCCGCGCTCGTGAAACAGCCGGTACAATAGCCGCTCGCCCGACAGGTCGGGATCGATCAGCTCAACATCTTCGACGGTCGAGATCAACGACTGGCCTTCGATCCATGCGTCGTCTTCCGCAACCGTGTGGGTGATGCTGCCCTCCGGCGCATCGCCCGGATGAAGATCGGCCTGCCGCGCCCGCTCCGGCGCCTTCGGCAGGAACTGCAACAGCATCCCGCCGGCGCGCCAGCGGTGTTTTGGGCCGTCGCCGCCGCGCCATTCCTCGCCGACCGCAAGCCGCACCCGTGTTGGAATCTGTTCCGAGCGCAGAAAATATTCATGCGCGGCGTCTTCCAGGCTGCCGCCTTCGAGCGCCACCAGCCCCTGATAGCGGCTCATGTCCGGCCCCTGATCGATGGTCATGGCGAGATGGCCGCGTCCCAGCAGCGCGCCGGAATCCTGACCGTCTTTGAGCCGCTTCGCATCGAAGCGCGCATAAGCGCGTAAGCAGTCCGGCGCCTGGAAGTCCACGATCAGAAACGACACCGGGCCGTCGGTCTGGGTCTGCAAAATGAAGCGGCCATCGAATTTCAGCGACGAGCCGAGCAAAGTCGTCAGCACGATCGCCTCGCCGAGCAGCTTGCCTACCGGGGCCGGATAATCGTGCTTGGTCAGGACGTCATCGAGCGCGGGGCCGAGCCGGGTCAAGCGGCCGCGCAGATCGAGCGCATCGACCTCGAACGGCAGTACCGCGTCGTCGACCGGAACAGCCGACGGCGCACGGATTGGGGTTTCAACGGAGATTTTCGTGTAGGGGGATTGTGAAGTCATGGCGCTTTATCTGGGGTCGGTGAGTGGATATCGGAAGGGTCCGGGCATGAGGCCCATCGTTGTCCCGGCGCACGCCGGGATCCAATCCGCGGCGTCAATTGTTGCGAGCTGTCTGACACACCGCGAAAACGAGAGATCACGCGGGTATGGGTCCCGGCGTTCGCCGGGCCGACGAATGGTCTTAGTGCTTCGTCTGCAGGGCGCGCCTCACGCCACCGCGTCGAAGCACCAGGCCAAAATACCCTTCTGCGCGTGCAGGCGATTTTCGGCTTCATCGAACACCACCGACTGCGGGCCGTCGATGACCTCGTCGGTGACTTCGTCGCCGCGATGAGCGGGAAGGCAATGCATGAACAGCGCATCGGGTTTCGCCAGCGACATCAGCTTGGCGTTGACCTGATATGGCTTCAGCAGGTTGTGGCGGTGCTCGCCGTCCTTGTCGCCCATCGAGAACCAGGTGTCGGTGACCACGCAATCGGCGCCGCGTACGGCGGCCTCCGGATTGTTGCCGAGCACGATCGGCGCTTGCGTCGCCTTGATCCAATCCTTCATCGACTTGTTCGGCGCGAGCTGCGGCGGCGTCGCGACGCGGAGATTGAAACGGAAACGCTCCGCTGCATGCGCCCACGACGCCAGCACGTTGTTGTCGTCGCCGGTCCATGCGACGGTTCGGCCTTCGATCGGACCGCGATGCTCCTCGAACGTCATCAAATCCGCCATTACCTGGCAGGGATGCGACCGCCGTGTCAGCCCGTTGATGACGGGCACGGTGGCGTGCGCGGCGAGCTCCAGTAGCGCATCGTGGTTGAGAATGCGGATCATGATGGCGTCGACATAACGCGACAGCACCCGCGCGGTGTCGGCGATGGTCTCGCCGCGGCCGAGCTGCATTTCCGCACCCGTCAGCATGATCGATTCACCGCCGAGCTGGCGCATGCCGACGTCGAACGACACCCTGGTGCGGGTCGAGGGCTTTTCGAAAATCATCGCCAGCGTCTTGCCCTCGAGCAGCGCCTTCGGCTTCGCATGCCCCTTCAGCCTCGCCTTCATGGCGACGCTCGCGGCGAGCATGTTGCGCAACTCTTTGGTCGGAACCTCGCTGAGATCGAGAAAATGGCGCAGCGCTTTGCTCATTGCCCCGCCGCCCGCTTCAACTGATCGCCGGAAAGCGCGACGCAGGCGCGCTCCAGGCGTGCTACGGATTCCTCGATCTCCGCCTCGGTCACGATCAACGGCGGCAGGAACCGCACCACGTTTTCGCCGGCGCCGACCGTGAGCAGCTTTTCGTTGCGCAAAGCCGCCACCAGATCGCCCGACGGCACCACCGCTTTCAGACCGATCAGCAGTCCCTCGCCGCGCACCTCAGTGAGCACACCGGGATGGCGGTCGACCACCGAGGCCAGTTTCTGCTTCAGCAGCAGCGACATCTTCTGTGCATGCTCGAAGAAGCCCGGCTTCAGCATGACATCCAACACCGCATTCGCGGCTGCGACCGCAAGCGGATTGCCGCCGAAGGTCGAACCGTGCGAGCCCGGCGTCATGCCGGCTGCCGCCTCAGTCGTCGCCAAACATGCACCGATCGGAAAACCGCCGCCGAGCGCTTTCGCCAGCGACATCACATCCGGCGTGACGCCGAGGCGTTTATAGGCGAACAGGTCGCCGGTGCGGCCCATGCCGGTCTGCACCTCGTCGAAGATCAGCAGCAGGCCGTGTTCATCGCAGAGCTGGCGCAACGCCTTGAAGAACGCGCGCGGTGCCGCGCGCACGCCGCCTTCGCCCTGCAGCGGTTCGATCAGGATGCCCGCGGTGTGCGGGCCAATCGTCTTCTTGACGGCTTCGAGATCGCCGAGCAGCACCTGATCGAAGCCTTCCATCGGCGGCCCGAAGCCCTCGAGATATTTAGCCGAGCCGGTCGCGGCCAGCGTCGCCAGGGTTCGTCCGTGAAACGCACCGTCGAAGGTGATGATGCGATAGCGCTCCGGGTGGCCTTTGGCGGCGTGATATTTCCGCGTGACCTTGATCGCGCATTCCATCGCCTCGGCGCCGGAATTTGCGAAAAACACGAACTCCGCAAAGCTTTGTTCGCACAGCCTTGCCGCGAGCCGCTCTCCGTCCGGGCTCTTGAACAGGTTCGACATGTGCCACAGTTTTGTCGCCTGCTCCTGCAGCGCCGCGACCAGATGCGGATGCGCATGGCCTAGTGCATTCACCGCGACGCCGCTGGTGAAATCGAGATAGCGCTCGCCGCTGGTCGCGATCAGCCACGCGCCTTCGCCGCGCTCGAAACCGAGATCGACTCTGGCGAATACGGGAAGCAAATGCGACGTCGCGCTCTTGGTCATGGCGATCACTGAAGGTTAGGTCCGGCCACCATGCACGCATTGGCGCGATAGCATCGACGGCCAGCCCCGGAAACAAAACGTGCCGCCTTTTCGGGGCGGCACGTGCCAAGCATTCTATGCGCGCGGCGATAACTGTCAACCGGTCACGCAGCGGCCCACCCCGCGCCGTAGCTTCCGGTGCCGTGGAAAAATCAAATTGCAATGCTTAACTGACGGAACATGTGGACGCACCCATGCGGACTCTTGCGCCGGAGTCACGCCATATTGTAGCCTCTGAGCTGTCGGGTACGACATCTCGTGCGGCAGTTCTGATCCTCTAAGTCCTAGTGTTCGGCGTACACGTTCGGGCGGGCTTTCCGCGCCCGGCGAGAGCTAAGGGATTCTGCCGCAGGGATTTTAGAGGTTTGGCATCGCAGCGCCGCCCCACACTCGGCCGGCGCAGCGCGAAGGAAAGAGTGCGATGACGATATTGACCTGGTCTGACGATCGCGTCGAGCAACTGAAAAAACTCTGGGAGGCCGGGCTTTCGGCCAGCCAGATCGCCGCAGAACTCGGAAATGTGACGCGAAATGCCGTGATCGGCAAAGTCCACCGGCTGGGCCTTTCCGGCCGCGCCAAGAGCCCCTCCTCGGCGGCACCGCGCCAGCGCAAGGCCCGCCCGGCCCAGCACATGATGCGGGTCTCGCGTCCAGTATCGCGCGGCAACACCGCGCTGGCCCAAGCGTTCGAAGTAGAGCTCGAGCCGGATCCGATCGCCTATGACAACGTGGTGCCGATGAGCCAGCGGCTGTCGCTATTGGAACTGAATGAAGCCACCTGCCACTGGCCGATCGGCGATCCCTCCAGTTCGGAATTCTTCTTCTGCGGCGGCAAGGCGCTGACCAGTCTGCCGTATTGCGCGCATCACTCGCGGATCGCCTATCAGCCCGCCAGCGATCGCCGCCGTCAGCCACCGAAGCAGACAAGGTAAGAGCGCCACATATTCTATGTCGTCCCCGCGCACGCGATGCTTTCGCAGGGACGACGGTGCGGTTCCTACTCAGCCGCTTTCGCGAACCGGTCATCCAGCGCGTAGCCGGCGCCGCGCACGGTTCGGATCGGATCCTGTTCGCGGCCCGGGTTGAGCAATTTGCGCAACCGTCCGATATGCACATCCACGGTGCGTTCGTCGATATAGATATCGCGGCCCCAGACGCTGTCGAGCAATTGCTCGCGGCTGAACACCCGGCCCGGATGCTCCAGAAAAAACTCCAGCAGCCGATATTCGGTCGGGCCGAGATCGATCGGACGGCCCGAGCGCGCGACACGGCGCTTCTCCCGATCGAGCTCGATGTCGCCATAGCTGAGCAAAGTGGCGAGCCGTTCGGGACTGGCACGGCGCAACAGACCCTTCACCCGCGCCAGCAGCTCCGGCACCGAGAACGGCTTGACGATGTAATCGTCGGCGCCGGTCGCAAGGCCCCGGACCCGTTCGCTTTCCTCGCCGCGCGCGGTCAGCATGATGATCGGCAGCTGCCTGGTCTCCGGCCGCGCCCGCAAGCGGCGGCACAGTTCGATCCCGGACAGGCCCGGCAGCATCCAGTCGAGCACGATCAGGTCGGGAACGCGCTCCTTCAGCCGGGTGTCGGCATCGTCGCCACGCCCTACCGTTTCGACATCGTAGCCTTCGGCGTCGAGATTGTAGCGCAAAAGCGTGGTCAGCGCTTCTTCGTCCTCTACCACCAGAATGCGCGCGCTCATATGCTTAAGCCTTCTCTTGTGTTTTGACGCGCTTTCTTCACGCTAACCGGTCTCCACTTCGCTGCGCGCTTTAGTTCCCGGGTGCCGTCGTGGCAAAGGTCGTCATGTCGCCTTTAGGGCGCTTGTCGAGTATCTGCTGGCCTTCGATCATATAGAACACGGTTTCCGCGATATTGGTGGCGTGATCGCCGATCCGCTCGATGTTCTTGGCGCAGAACATCAGATGGATGCAGAAGCTGATGTTGCGCGGGTCTTCCATCATATAAGTTAGCAATTCGCGGAACAGCGAGGTGCAGATGGCGTCGACTTCCTCGTCGCCTTTCCACACCGTCATCGCCGCCGGCAGATCGTGCGCCGTGTAGGCGTCGAGCACGGATTTCACCTGCGACTGCACGAGATCGGTCATGTGCTCAAGGCCGCGGATTAGCTTCAGCGGATGGAAATCGCTTTCCAGCGCCGCGACCCGCTTGCCCATGTTCTTGGCGAGATCGCCGATCCGCTCGAGATCCGTGGCAACCCGCATGGCGCCGACGATTTCGCGCAGGTCCACCGCCATTGGCTGGCGCCGGGCGATGGTCAATACCGCACGCTCTTCGATCACGTGCTGCAGGCTGTCGATTTCCGCATCGGCGGCGACGACACGCTTGCCGAGCGCGACGTCGCGGCGGATCAGCGCATCGACGGATTCGACGATCATGCGTTCGGCGAGGCCGCCCATTTCCGCGACCAGCCGGGTCAATTCCTGCAGATCGCTGTCGAACGCCTTGGCGGTATGCTCAGAAACCATGTTTCTCTCCTCAGCCGAACCGGCCGGTGATGTAATCCTGGGTACGTCGATCGCTTGGCGAGGTGAAAATCTTGCTGGTCTCGTCGAATTCGATCAGCTCACCGAGATACATGAAGGCGGTCTTGTCCGAGACGCGCGCGGCCTGCTGCATGTTGTGCGTGACTATGGCGATCGTGTAGTCCTCCGCCAGTTCCTGGATCAATTCCTCGATCTTGGCGGTCGAAATCGGGTCGAGCGCCGAACATGGCTCGTCGAACAGAATGACCTCGGGTCGAACGGCGACGGTGCGGGCGATGCAGAGCCGCTGCTGCTGTCCGCCGGACAGGCTGAGGCCGCTGGCGTTCAGCTTGTCCTTGACCTCGGTCCACAGCGCGCCACCGCGCAGCGCCTTTTCGACACGGCCGTCCATCTCGGATCTGGAAATCTTTTCGTAGAGCCGCACCCCGAAGGCAATGTTCTCATAGATTGTCATCGGAAACGGCGTCGGTTTCTGGAACACCATGCCGACCCGGGCGCGCAGCAGATTGAGATCGAGTTTGGGATCAAGCACGTTGGTGGAATCCAGCATGACCTGACCGGTCGCGCGCTGACCGGGATAGAGATCGTACATGCGATTGAAGACCCGCAGCAGCGTCGACTTGCCGCAGCCGGATGGTCCGATGAAGGCTGTGACGCGATTGGCGCCGAGTGCGAGATTGATGTTCTTCAGCGCGTGGTTTTCGCCATAGTAGAAATTCAAGTTGCGCACGCTGACCTTCGCCGGCGCCTCCGGCAATGCCACCGTAGGAACAGGCCCGCCCGCGGCGCTCATCGAAACGGAAAGATCGTTCATTTTGCTGTCCTCTCGGCGCCAAGAATGCGCGCGCCAATATTCAGGGCAAGTACGGTCACGGTGATGAGCAAGGCCCCGCTCCAGGCGAGTTGCTTCCAGTAGGCGTACGGGCTCTGAACGAAGTTGTTGATGGTGACCGGCAGATTGGCCATCGTCTTGGTCAGGTCGAGGCTGAAGAACTGGTTGCTGAGCGCGGTGAACAGCAGCGGCGCGGTCTCGCCGGCGACGCGCGCGGTGGCCAGCAACACGCCTGTGATGAGGCCGGCGCGCGCGGCACGATAGGCAATCCGTTTGATGACGAGGGAGCGCGGCAGGCCGAGCGCCGATGCCGCTTCGCGCAGCGGATTAGGCACCAGCAGCAGCATGTCCTCGGTGGTGCGCACCACCACGGGAATGACGATCACGGCGAGCGCCAGACATCCGGCAAAGGCCGAGAAGCCGCCCATCGGCACCACGATGGCGCCGTAGATGAACAGGCCGATGATGATCGACGGCGCGCTCAGGAGAATGTCGTTGATGAACCGGATCACGCTGGTAAACCGGTCGTTCCTGCCGTATTCGGCGAGATAGGTGCCCGCGAACAGACCAAGCGGCGCGCCGATACCGACGCCGATCACGGTCATGATGATCGAACCGGTGATGGCGTTAAGCAGGCCGCCTTCGCTCGATCCCGGCGGCGGCGTATTCTGGGTGAAGACCTGCAGGCTAATTCCCGCGAGGCCGTTATAGAACAGTGTGAACAGGATCAAAGCCAGCCAGGTCACGCCAAACAGCGCGGCCGCAAGGCACAAAAACTTTACAATGATGTTCGACCGGCGCCGGGATGCGTAAATCGGATTCATGATCTCAGTTCCCCGCCCTCTTTTCCAGACGCATCAGCATCAGCCGCGCGGACGCCAGAACAAAGAAGGTCAGCACGAACAACAACAGGCCAAGCAGGATCAGTCCGGACTGATGCAGCCCATCGCTCTCGGCAAACTCCGATGCGATCGCCGCCGAGATTGTGGTGCCTGGCGCAAACACCGAGGAGGAGACTCGGAACGAGTTGCCGATGATGAAAGTCACCGCCATGGTTTCGCCGAGCGCGCGGCCCAGCGCCAGCATAATGCCGCCGATCACGCCGACGCGGGTGTAGGGTATCACCACGTTGCGGACGACTTCCCATGTGGTGCAGCCGACGCCGTAGGCCGCTTCCTTCAAGACCGGCGGAACGGTCTTGAACACGTCGACCGAGATCGCGGTGATGAACGGCAGCACCATGATCGCCAGGATCAGCGCCGCGTTGAACAGGCTCAGATAGGACGGCGGCCCCGCGAAAATCGCACCAAGCACCGGAACGCCGTCGAACAGCCTGATCATGAACGGCTGAAAGGTATCCGCCATAAACGGGCCGAGCACGAAGAAACCCCACATCCCGTAGATGATCGATGGGATTCCCGCGAGCAACTCTACGGCAATGCCGATCGGGCGGCGCAGCCACTGCGGACAAAGCTCGGTCAGGAACATCGCAATACCCAACCCGACCGGAATGGCGATGATCATGGCGATCAGCGACGTCACGATGGTTCCGTAGATGGGTCCGAGCGCACCGAGCACGGGCGGGTCGGCCGACGGCGCCCAGCGCGATGAGAACAAGAAGGAAAAACCGTATTCCTTCATCGCCGGCCACGCGCCGGCGATCAGGGAGAGGATGATGCCGCCAAGAATGAGCAGAACGGAGATCGCGCAGGCGCGCGTGGTCCAGTAGAACGCCATATCGCCGAGCTTGAACGCGCTCAATGCCTTGGCGCGATCGGAAGGTCCGGCAGCTTCCATCGACGAACTCTGAATGGCCATATCTGCCACGCCGATCCCCTATTTCAATTCAACACTAACGAGCAACGCGCCGTAAGCTCCAGAGTGATTTCTGATTTAACCAATTTAACCGTGTCATTCCGGGCTCGCTCGCTTTCGCTCGCGCCCCGGAATGATATTTGCAAATCGAGCTTGTGCAAATCGAGCTTGCCCCAGCTCAAATCAGCTCTTGATATCGGCCGACCAAGTCTTTTCGATCAGCTTGACCACCGAGTCCGGCATCGGAATGTAGTCGAGTTCCTCGGCCATCTTGCCGCCCTTGGCGAAAGCCCATTTGAAGAACTTGATGGCCTCGGCGGACGCGGCTTTATCAACCGGTTCCCTGTGCATCAGGATGAAGGTCGCCGCGGTGATCGGCCATGACGCTTCACCCGGCTGGTCGGTCAGGATCACGTAATAGCCAGGAGCCTTCGCCCAGTCCGCATTGGATGCCGCGGCCTGGAACGCTGCCATTGTCGGCTGCACGGTCTTGCCGGCCTTATTGATCAAGGCCGCGTAGGTCAACTTGTTCTGCTTGGCATAGGCGTACTCGACGTAGCCGATCGAGTTCTTGGTCTGGCTGATGTTGCCGGCAACGCCTTCATTGCCCTTGGCGCCAACGCCCGCCGGCCATTCGACCGCGGTGCCGGAACCGACCTTTGTCTTCCATTCCGCGTTCGACTTCGACAGGTAGTCGGTGAAATTAAACGTGGTTCCCGAACCGTCGGAGCGGCGCACCACCGTGATGGCGTCAGTCGGCAGCTTCAGCTTCGGATTGAGCTTGGCGATCGCGGCATCGTTCCACTTGGTGATCTTGCCGAGGTAGATATCGCCGAGCAATTCACCCGACAGCACGAGCTCGCCCGGCTTGATGCCTTCGAGGTTCACGACCGGAACGATCGCGCCCATTACCATCGGCCACTGCACCAGGCCGTCCTTCTCGAGCTGCTCGGCCTTCAGCGGAGCGTCGGTGGCGCCGAATGTCACGGTCTTGGCCTGGATCTGCTTGATGCCGGCGCCGGAGCCGATCGATTGATAGTTCAAACCGTTGCCGGTCTCTTTTTTGTAGGCATCCGCCCATTTCGAATAGATCGGGAATGGGAACGTGGCGCCCGCTCCGGTGATGTCGGCGGCAAATGCCGACGTCGATGCGGCGACCAGGCCTGCAGCGACGATAGCTTTCATGAAATTCATTGCTGGTCTCCATCTGGTGAGCGAAGCACCGAATGCGCCCGATTGCGCTCACGCCGCCCGTTTAGAAGCGGTTAATGCTGCTTTTACGAAGGTTTGATGACACCTGGATGACGGAGACAAGCAATTGAAATCGCTTGGATTTAGGCCGCATCCGGGGTCTTGGCCTGGGGAAAACAGGCGGTAAAAGCAGCGCCGTTTTTCGGCACGCTTTCGATCAAAAGCCGGCCGCGATGGCGGTTAAGAATATGTTTGACCAACGATAAACCGAGCCCGGTGCCACCCTGCGCGCGGCTGTCGCCGACGTCCACCCGATAAAACCGCTCGGTGAGCCGCGGCAGATGTTCGGGCGCGATGCCGGGGCCGAAATCGCGCACCATGACGCGAATTTCCGGTACCCCTTCAGCCGACATCGCCGAGGTGAGCGAGACGACAACCTTGCCGCCCGACGCGCCATATTTCAACGCGTTCTCGATCAGGTTCTCAAACAGCCGCAACAACTCCTCGCGATCGCCCGCGATCGACACCGGGGCGTCCGGCAGATCGATATCGACGGTGACCTGACGTTCCCGCGCCAGCGGTTCCAATCCGTCCGCGACCTGCCGGATGATCGGTACGATATCCGCCAACGTGTCCGGGCGGACATGGGCGGAGAGTTCGACCCGCGATAGCGACAATAAATCGTCGATCAGCCGCGCCATCCGCGTCGCCTGCGTGTGCATGATGCCGAGAAAGCGCTCGCGCGCCCTGGCATCGTCCTTGGCCGGCCCCTGCAGCGTATCGATAAAGCCCGACAACGCGGCCAGCGGGGTGCGCAATTCATGACTTGCATTGGCCACAAAGTCGGCGCGCATTTCCTCGACCCGGCGCAGCGGCGTCTGATCGTGAAACGTCATCAGCATGCATTTGTCGGTGCCGCCGAACAGGGTCGGCACCGGCACCGGCGTGATAATCAATTCCATCCAGCGATCGACCGGCACGTGATCAAGATAGGTCGCGCGTCGGGTTTCCGTGGTCGCGATGGCTTCGCGGAGCGCGGTGATGATTTCGGGCGAGCGCAGCGCGAACTGGGCGAGTTCGTTCTTGCGCAGCGCCGGTGCCAGCTGCGCCGCGGCAGCATTGAGGTGAATGACGCGGCCGGCGCGGTCGAGCAGAACCGCGGGATCCGGCATCCCGGCAACGACGGCGCTTACTGCTGCGGTTTCGACCGGATTGACCCCGCGGACATCTTCACGCGACGCGGCGACATTGTGCAATCGCCACGGCACCAGCGCGGCCGCGGCGATGCAGATGAAGACCGCGGCGGCGCGGACCAGGGACAGTTCGCCGAACGCGACAAGCACAGCCAGGGCCAGGCCAGCGGCCAGCAGTATAATGGCCGAATGCCGCAACCGGTCCGGCCACGGCGAGAAGAAGGTAGAAGGAGGAACGTCTATCGCCATCGGGCCGGCTGTCTCCCTATTCGGGTCCGCATCATCAGGCGCCAGTGTCCCCACGCTCTCTCACGTAGGCGGCTTCGCGCGTCGGCCTGGCATCGAGCCCCGGCGCCGCCTGACGCAGACGCTTCATTCGCGCGCCCAAAACAACCTCTCGAAACGTCAGCAAGATTACAGATATGACAAATGGCGCAATATAATAGAGGAGGCGGAACAGCAGCATTCCCGCGAGCAGGTCTTCCCTGTCCATCTGCCACAGGCCGACCAGCATGGCGGCATCGAACACGCCGAGCCCACCAGGGGAATGGCTGGCGAAGCCCAATAGCGTCGCTGAGACAAAGATAACCGCGACCACGACAAAGCCGAGGTTGGGTTCGTCCGGCACCAGCACATACATCGCCAGCGCGCAAAAGCCGAGATCGACAATTCCGATCGCGATCTGCAGGAGCGTCAGCGGACCGCCCGGCAGCGCCACGGTCCAGGGCCCGCGGCCGACCCCTCTCGGTTGCATCCAGACCCAGACCACATACGCCACCAGCCCAACGATGATTGCGAATGCGGCGATGCGGTTCAGCCAGGGCGGAAGCTGATCGATCGCCGCTGCCGCTTCCGGATGATAGGCGATCCCCAGTCCCAGTACCGCAGCATTGCCGAGCCAAAACGTCAGGCCGGCCAGGAAACAGATCTTTGCGACGTCGATCGCATTCAGCCCCCAAGCGGAATAAATCCGATAGCGCACCGCGCCTCCGGTAAAGACGCTGGCGCCGACATTATGCCCGATCGAATAGCTGGTGAAGGCCGCGAGCGCGTTGACGCGGTAAGGAATATCGCTGCGGCCGATCGCGCGAACAGCGAAAAGATCATAGAATGTCAGCGTGAAATAGCCCGCCGCCACGAACAGCGCCGCCAGCGCGATCGAGCTGGGCTCGGTCTGCTTGATGGCCTCGATGACCTGATCGACATCGATGCCCCGAAGCATGTGGTAAAGCACGTAGCACGCGATCGCGATAACCGAGACGCTGACCGCAACACCTAGTTTATGCAGGATTTGCTTCTGGCGCAGAAACGAGATCGCCCTGCGTATTGCTTCCAGCATCGCCACCTCGAATTACGATCCCATCACGACGACTGCCGGGCGAGCTTTGCCGCCGCCGGCGCCACGCTTGCTCCCCGACACGATGTCGTAGCGTGTTTTGAGCCGGAGTGGAATTCGCTTGGTGGAAATAAGACGCGCTCCTTCAATCTATTAGGGGTAATTCGTAACAGCGGAACGGATAGTATTGCTGCAACCGCTCCGGCAAAGCAAAGTCCCCGGCGGCAACCATGCGCATGAGGTGGTGAAGTTTTCGTGATATCAGCCGGCCGATTTTGCCGCCGGCCGCTGGAAAATCAGCAGATCGAGCTCCAGCGCTTTGCCGACTGGGCCGGTCAACAGGGCGCACATGCCTCGCAGCGGGCAAATCTCAAGCCGCTGGCGTATGCTGCGAAAGCGCCCAGTCGCGCAGCCACGACCCCACGGCGCAACCGGCCAGATACAATGCAAACATGCTGAGACCAAGGTCGAGCCAATAGCCGGGGCGTCCGGGGATCACGCGTGCAAGCGCTAACGCAACAAGCGCCGCCGCCAACAGCGCCAGCCACCGCGCCGCCACTTTCGATACGCCTGGACCGCGATGAACCACCGCGATCCAGCCCATTGCGAGACCCAGCAACAGCGACGCCAGCAGCCAGCCCCAATGAAATGTCACCAGATATGCCATCGCTATTCCCTCACCACGAAATCGATGCGGCGGTTCTGCGCCTTGCCTTCGTCGGTATCGTTGGTAGCGACCGGCTGGGTACTGCCGTAGCCCATTGCGGTGAACCTGCTCGCGGGCAACCCGGCTTTCACCAGATAATCCGCAACCGTCTGCGCGCGCTTTTCCGACAACGTCTGGTTGAAGCCGTCCTCGCCATCGGCATCGGTGTGTCCCGCAATCTCGATATTGACGGTCGGACAGCGCAGCGCCGTTTCGATCAGGCGGTCGAGCAGCCCGGCTGAATCCGGATCAATGGTGGCGCGCCCGGATTCGAAGCGGATTTTTCCCTTAGCCAACAAATCCGAAAACAGCTGCTGACATACGGTGGCGTCCACCGGCGCCGCCGCGGGTTTGACCGAAATATCGGCCTTGAACTGCCAGCCCTTGGGGAAATCCTTGCCGAGGCCGGCACGGATCTGAGCCGCCGCCGCGTCATAGAAGGCGTCGCCCGAGAGCTTCACCTCCCGATCGGACACCACCAGCGTGCCCGTCGATAGCCGCGATAGCGCGCCCAGCGCCGGCACCACCGCGCTGGCGAATCCGGAAGGCGCGCCGACGCTGGCCTTAAGATTGTCGACCACTTTTTCGCTGAAGAATTTGCGCCCCGCCGCCGCCGCAAGCGCCGCGTGGACATTGTTGTCAGGCACATAGCCGGTCAGCGTCAGCGTCACCGCGACCGGATCCTTGTAAGCCTGAAAGATATAGGGTGGCGCCTTGATCTCATTGGCGGCCACCGAAAAGCCCTCCGGGAGATTTTTCAGCGCGGCCGCGATCGCTTCCCGGCCGCCGAGGTCGCGCGCCATGCCGGAAAGGCTGACCTTGGTGTCCGAAATGGTGAGCTTGCCGTCCTTTAATTTTCCGATCTGATCGAGCAGCAGCGACGCGGCATTGTCGAAACGCGGCGGCGCGCCCCGCGACAAATTCATCTGATCGACAACTTCGACGCCGCCGAGACCGGCGCGGGCCGCCTCAAGCAACCTGCCCTTGCTGGCCGGCAAGGGCGCATTTCCGCGTAACGTGACCCTGACCACGTCTCGCTCCGCCGACCAGACGAACGGCTTGGCTTCAGGAACCAGGCGGGTTTCGTCGTTGACCAGCCGAACGGCTGGCACAGCTTCTACTGAGGCCACCGCGCTGCGACGGCCATCTTCCGAGAATGCGTCCGCGGCAAACGTAACGTCGCGGCCGGCGACCGCGATCCTCGTCTTGTCGAGCACGGTATCCTTAAGCGCGGCGGTGCTGCGGGCGGCCAGGTCGGATTCCAGGGGAGCGGTAGTTGTCCAAGCCGCGATAGCCCAAAAGGCGACCAGTGGAATCACGCCCGGCCACCATTTGCTGCTCCACCTGAAAAGTCCGTGCATTCGATGTCCTGCGGGTCTGGGAACGAGAGAGAAAACAAACCCTTGCGAGGCTGTCAAACTGGAAATAGCACGGAAAAATCCAGTGACGGCCGCCTCGCCGCCTAACTGTTTCTTCAGCGGTTTCCCGCTAGGTTCGGTATCGCTTCCCAACCGGCCAGCCACTCCTCCATGAATCAGTTCGCAACAACGTCATTCGCGCCGGACTGGGAGCGCTTTACTTCACCGGGGCGCATAATCTGCTGCGGCCGATCTTCTCGGGCGTGGGCGCCATTTTCGTGCTGCACCATGTCCGCCCGCGCCGCGACGCCGAGTTCCAGCCCAATCATCATCTTGAGGTCGCGCCGGAGTTCCTGCGCTCGATGCTGGCGCACCTTCGCTCACAGGGTATCGACATCATCACAATGGACGAGGTGCACCAGCGGCTGATCGAACGCAATTTCTCGCGGCGATTCGCCTGCTTCACCGTGGACGATGGTTATCGCGATAACAGAGATTTCGCGCTGCCGGTGATGCGGGAGTTCGAGGCCCCCTTTACCGTGTATGTCGCCAGCGACTGCGCACAAGGCATCGGCGGGCTGTGGTGGATCGCGCTGGAGATGGCGCTCGCCAAGGCCTCCTCGATCGAAGCCGGCATCGGCGACGTTGCGACCCGGCTCGACACCCGCACGCCGGCCGCCAAGCAGGCAGCGTTCGACCGTCTGCACGACTGGCTGCGCGGATTGCCGGGCGAGCATGATATCCACCGGGAGATCGCTGCGCTGTGCGCGCCTCACGGCGTCGATGAAACCGCGATTTGCCGTGGAGCTTTGCATGTCCTGGGACGAGCTGAAGCCGCTCGCCGAACGCGGCTTGACGGCTGGCCTCACGTCTCGATCTTCACATACTCAAAATCGCCCGGCTTGTTGTCGATGCCGACCTTGGGCGGTGAAATCCACGAGGCGAATTCGCCGATCTCGGTCACCGGCGTCATCAGCGAAGCGATGAAATCGCCATCGTCCGATGAAGGCAGCCATTCGCTCTTTCGCTTGTTCCAGGTCGCATCGTCGATCAGCACGCCGTCCGGCGTGGCGTGAATATCCTTGAACTCGCCGATCTGGCGATGGAACGCGACGTTCGGCAGCGTCAGCTTGAAGTCGTAACCGGCGAGCGAAATGATCTTGTTCCAGCGCAGCAGGCCCTTGATGCAATCCTGCGTATAATCGTCGCGCAACCGCATATTGAGCGCGGTGAGCGCCGGCTCGTCGACGCGCTTGATCTCGCCGTTCACCAGCTTGAGAACGGGATAAGTGCTGTTCTGTAGGCGGTGATCGTCCTTGATCTGGGTCTCGTGATAGCGACCCTTGATGCCGGCATTGAAGGCGTTCGCCGCATTGGTGGAAACCTCCGAGCCGAACAGGTCGAGCGAGAGCGTGTAGTGCAGGTTCAGCTTCTTCTGAATGGTCGGAAGATCGATCACTCCGAGCGCGCGCACCTTCGCGACATCGAAGGGATCGCTGATGCCGGCGGCCTTCATCGCTTCGCAGGTTCGCTGCACGACCCGGCTGATGCCGGTCTCGCCGACGAACATGTGATGCGCCTCTTCAGTGAGCATGAAGCGGCAGGTGCGCGACAGCGGATCGAAGCCGGATTGGGCGAGACTATGCAGCTGCATCTTGCCGTCGCGGTCGGTAAAATAGGTGAACATGAAAAACGAGAGCCAGTCCGGCGTCGCCTCGTTGAAGGCCCCTAACATGCGCGGCGAATCGGCATCGCCCGAGCGGCGGCGCAACAGATCGTCGGCCTCCTCGCGGCCGTCGCGGCCGAAATATTTCTGCAACAGGTAGACCATGGCCCAGAGATGGCGGCCTTCCTCGACATTGACCTGGAACAGGTTGCGCAGGTCGTAGAGCGAGGGCGCGGTCTTGCCGAGATGGCGCTGCTGCTCGACCGATGCCGGTTCGGTGTCGCCCTGGATCACGATCAGGCGGCGCAGCATGGCGCGATGCTCGCCCGGCACTTCCTGCCAAGCCGGCTCGCCGTAATGCTGGCCGAACGGTATGACGCGGTTCTCCTCCTGCGGCGCGAGCAGGATGCCCCAGCGATAGTCCGGCATCTTAACATAGTCGAACTTGGCCCAGCCGCGCGGATCGACCGAGTAGGCCGTGCGCAGATATACCAGCGATTGCTGGAAGCCGTCCGGCCCCATGTCGTTCCACCAGTCGATGTAACCGGGATGCCAGCCTTCCAGCGCTTTGAGCACCTGCCGATCCTCGCTGAGATTCACGTTGTTGGGAATCTTGGTGCTGTAATCGACCTTCATGATGTCCACGTTCATGGCGCGCTCCT
>DASXJV010000265.1:0-2097 GCA_036497205.1 Bradyrhizobium sp. | reverse complement strand
CCTCGATGGCGTGATCCGCGTCTCCGTCGTTGCCACCGGCATCGAACAGGCGCTGATCTCGCGTAACGCGTCGGCACCGGCTGCACCCGTGACCAATGCCGTGGCTTCGCCCGCCACCCCGGACACCCGTCTGGCCGATCTGACGGCGCGGCTGCGCGCCGACAATCAGCGTCTTGCGGAACGCGCTCAGAAGCCGGAGACGTCGGGCGCGGTGCAGGGGGCTCCCGCTGCTCCGCAGCGCGCCTCAGGTAGCGTCGAACGTGCGGCGCTAGCGGCGATCGCAGCGGCGGTCGCTCCGGAGGTCCCGCAGTCGGTTGCGTCAGCGCCGCTGCAGCCCGCGTCCTACGGCGATGTCACGGTTCGCCCGATCGCGCAGAAGCCGTCATTGTTTCCGGACCATGATGTTGCGCGGGTTGAGGCTCACGAGCCCCCGACGCCCGGGACATTCATTCCGCAAGCCGCCGAGCGCGCGCCGCTTCGCACGCCGAGGATGCCGAAATTCGAAGACCTGCCGATGCCTGCGCAGAACGAAATTCGGCAGGCTCGCGGTGAAGTCGAGGAGGAGCATCCGCAAAAGACCCGGATGTCGCTGCTGCAGCGACTTGCCAATGTCGGCTTGGGGCGTCGCGACGAAGAGACCGAGCCGCCAATCGCGGCCCGCGCCTCGGGTCCGGCGATGGCGCCGATGCCGCCGCTGCCGGAGCGCAAGCCCCAGCGCTCGGTCGCGCAGCAAATCGCGGCCAGTGAACCGGTATCGGAATATGCCCGCCGACCCGCACCGCAAGGGTTGGATGCTCATGGCCGCCCAGCACCTGTTGCCGCGGCGCCACAGGGCGACGATCATTTGGATATACCGGCGTTCCTGCGCCGCCAGACCAACTGAAGTTTGTTACAATTCTGCGATGAAAAAAGGTCCCGGCCGGGCAAGCCGGGACCCTTATTTTTGGTAACGGGGTATGCGTCAAGTTACTGATATTAAAAGAGTAATTACGTGTCTCACGGTGATGTGGCGGCGCCAAATCCGCCCCCAACACTGGCCCAATTTGGTTAACCCTAGGCGCGAATGCGGCAGAGATGGGGTAACAATTGGTAAAGAAGCGTGAGTTGGCGGTGTTTGAGGCTGTGACTATTGTCTGCCGAGACTTGGGGAACTTAAGACGAATCGGCACGCGCAATCGGGTCGTTCTGATCTTTAAGTGAGTCGGTAGTGGGCGGTTTTCGAATGAAATTTAGCCGGCAAACAACGCTTCGGTCGCAAGCCACCGTGACGGGGGTTGGCGTTCATTCTGGTTCACTCGTAAGTTTGACCCTCGGACCTGCACCAGTGGATGCGGGTTTTATTTTTGTGCGCTCCGGTCCAGACGGCTGCGGCCGCGAGGTTCAGGCCACCGCCGAATGCGTGATCTCCACCGAGTTCGCCACCGTGCTTGGCGACAGAGAAGGTCCGCTCGTTTCCACCGCCGAGCATGTGCTCGCGGCACTGCGGGGCATGAATGTCGACAACGCCACGATCGAGATCGACGGCCCGGAAGTCCCGATCATGGACGGCAGCGCCGCAGCTTTCGTCGCCGCGATCGATCAAGCCGGAATTGTTACACAGTCCGCGTCGCGCCGCTTCATCCAGGTACTGAAGCCGGTGCAGGTCGCGATGGGCGATTCGTTCGGCGAATTGCGGCCTTATGGGGCCGGCTTTCGTGCCGAGATCGAAATCGACTTCGCCAATCCGATGATCGGCCGTCAGAGCTATGTGCTCGATCTCAGCCCCGAAAGATTCCGGCGCGAGATTTGCCGCGCCCGGACTTTCGGATGCATGAATGATGTCGCGCGGCTCTGGAACGCCGGCTTTGCGCTCGGCGCCTCGTTCGAGAATTCGGTGGTGTTCGACGAAACCCGTCTGCTGAATACCGAAGGGCTGCGCTACAGCGACGAGTGCGCGCGCCACAAGGTTCTCGACGTTATCGGCGATCTCGCTCTTGCCGGTCTTCCTTTGCTCGGCGCCTATCGCTCGGTGCGCGGCGGCCACAAGCTCAACCACGCGGTACTCACCGCCTTGATGGCCGATCGCAGCGCCTGGCGGGTCATCGAGGCCGAAACGGT
>DASXJV010000264.1:0-23455 GCA_036497205.1 Bradyrhizobium sp. | reverse complement strand
CCCTTCGAAATCCAGTCGCCGACTGTCTCGCGCGACACGTCGAGGTACAGCGCAAATGCGCGCTGCGATACGATGGGCATAAGTTTGAAACCCCTTTAAAATCAACGCGCGCTAGCGATACGCCGATCGCGGGCGTGACCGTCCCTTGACCGCTCCCCTCGGAAGGACCCAAAGCCTATGAGACTCTGGCAGGGCTAAAGTCCTATGAAAGCCAGGTCCGAGGAAGGCACGTATGTTAGTCCGACCACCGGAGAGGCCGCCTTCCATCAAGCATTGCGGGCACGCCCGGCGATGCTGGTGAGGGCTCGGAGGGAGGCCCTGACGATGTTCCGATCTATCCCAACGCCAAAAAACGTCCTGCCGTTCGGCAGCCCGGTTTCGACATAGGCAGCTGCCTGCGCATCGGATCCCGCACCAAGCGCGTGCTCGTGATAGGCGAGCACTGCGATATCGGCGATGCCAGCGCGCCGGAGCGCATCGACGAACGCGTCGAGCGGGCCGCTGCCATGGCCTTCGATGATGCGCTCGTCGCCGCGATCCATGATCGTCGCATTGATCGTGCGCCCGTTAGCATTGGGAAAGGTGCGGTATTCGACGAGATCGATCTCGCGCTGACCGAGATATCTTTGGCAAAACATGGTCCAGATATCCGACGAGCTGGCCTCCTTGCCAGTGCGGTCGGTCCAGTCCTGGACGATGCGGCTGAATTCGACCTGGAGCGCGCGCGGCAGCTCAAGACCGTGGTCGGTCTTCAGCAAATACGCGACGCCGCCCTTCCCCGACTGGCTGTTGACGCGGATCACCGCCTCATATGTGCGGCCAATATCCTTTGGATCGATTGGGAGGTAGGGCACTTCCCAGAATTCGTCGTTGCGCTTCAGCAGCGCCGCGAAGCCCTTCTTGATCGCGTCCTGGTGCGAACCCGAAAACGCTGTGAAGACCAACTCGCCGGCATAGGGATGGCGGGGATGCACCGGCAGCCGGTTGCAATACTCGACCGTCTCGACGATCGCATCGATGTCCGAGATGGTCAGCTCTGGATCAATGCCCTGGCTGTAGAGATTCAGTGCCAGGGTCAAGAGATCGACATTCCCTGTGCGTTCGCCATTGCCGAACAGCGTGCCCTCGATCCGCTCGGCACCAGCCATGACGGCGAGTTCGGCCGCCGCGACTCCCGTGCCGCGGTCATTATGCGGATGCACCGACAGCACGAACCGGTCCCGGCCGGTGATGTGGCGGCCGAACCATTCGATCTGGTCCGCATAGACATTCGGCGTCGCCATCTCGACTGTCGCGGGGAGGTTTAGGATCGCCTTTTTCATCGGCGTCGGTCGCCAGATTTCGAGCACTGCCTCGCAGATATCGACGGCGAAATCGAGCTCGGTACCGGTGAAGCTCTCAGGCGAGTATTGATAGATGATCTCAGTGTCGGACACTGCGGACGCAAGATCTCCGATCAGCTTGGCGCCGGTCACCGCGATGTTAATGATCCCGGCACGATCCTGTCCGAAGACAACGCGGCGCTGCAGCTCGGAGGTCGAGTTATAGAGGTGCACTATCGCGCGTCGCGACCCCGCAATGGCATCGAACGTTCGTTGAATTAACTCGGAGCGCGACTGCGTCAGCACCTGGATGGTGACGTCCTTGGGCACCAGGTCGCCCTCGATCAGTTCGCGCACGAAATCGAAATCCGTCTGCGAAGCGGCGGGAAAGCCAACTTCGATCTCTTTGAAGCCGAGCCTGACCAGAAGATCGAACATACGGCGCTTGCGCTCGGCACCCATGGGCTCGACGAGTGCCTGGTTGCCGTCGCGCAGATCAACGCTGCACCAGATAGGTGCCCGCTCTATCGACCGGGACGGCCAAGCGCGATCCGGTAAATGCACCGGTTGGAAAGGACGGTACTTGTGAATGGGCATGCTTGCCATGGCAGGAACTCTTGATGCGAGTGCGACGCGGGATGTGAGCGGTCGGCCGCTGCTATCGGCAGCGGCCGGTGCTAAGTCGCGCGAAGAACCCGGTCAGGAGAGACCCAGGGCGGCATTGAAGAGGGAACATGGGAGCGACGAGCCTTTCGGGGCGAACTCGAAACGAAAGCGAATGCCCGGCGCGGTCAGCGCGCCGGGTGGCTAAGTCGGAGTTGGCTCAAGTTCGTGCTCATCACGGCATTGGACATAGCGACCAGACCCGCGCGCGTCAACTCGCCTCAAGTCCGTCCGGCGCACCTGGGACTGATAGGAGGCCGCTAAGCCACCGAGCTTGATAATCCTTGTGTCCGTTTGTGGCACGAAGGCGACCTAACGAGGAGGGCAGAGCGAGTCTGCTCTACCCAGATAGTTCAGACATCTACCTGCTCGGCGATGGCCAGTGCGTCGTCCACCTCGATGCCAAAACTGCGCATGGATCACCCTTGATCGAGCGCTGCCTTGGCGCGTGCGATGATCGGCTGCAGATCGGGCTGGCCGGTCAGATCGAAAATGCGCTGCACGACGGTGAGCGTTTCGGTCAGTGACGCCACGATGGCATCGTTCGCGCTATGCTTCGGCTTCTGTGCGCCGTCGCCCGACGATGCGGGACGCAGGCCGAGCTTCGCACTGGCCCGCTCCATCTGCGCCTGCGTGGATGACATCGATCAAGCTCCTTGCCTATGTGTGCGGCCATGACTGCACCGGCTGGCCGCTTTCATCATCAATCGAAAGGGAGGCGTCGGATGCAGGGATACCCAAGGGCGCCGTTTCGACCGATGCACCTCCGCACCACTCACACGGTGGACACGACCGTGTCGGCAGGTGCCGCCTTATGCCCGCACAGCCACGGACGGGCAAAACGTCAGCGCGCGGTCCGCATCGCCTGCTTTATCCGCTCGGGAAAATGCTTCGCCGATGCCTCGCGCATGATCTTTCCGAAGTCTTCGTAGAACGGCACATCCTTCGGCTGTTTCGCCGATGGATGCAGCGTATACATCAAGCGCAGCTTTTTCTGCTTGCCGCGTCCGACCTGTTGAAAGATCAGATTTCCTTTGACGACCTTGTTGGCAAGAGCGCGTGGCTTCTGGCTCGGCGTGATACCGCGCCCGCTCACGCGCACTGCTTTGGTCGGGATGGCGAGATTGGTTTGGCGCGGCATCTTGGTGCCGCCCTTCGCGTGCATCTGCAGGTGCGCGCGCTGGTCTGTCGTGTTGTCGTAAATCTCGACGCGCAAATCTTCCTTGGTCGAGAACTTGGTACGCAACGCCCAACGGATGAAGTTGCTGTTGCGCACCGTGACGCTCGACGGCCATGTCGTTTCGATCAGGTAGTCGTAGGCTTCATTGGCTGCGTCATTGAGCGCGCGAGACATGGCATATGGCATCTGGCTATAGGCAGCGTCCATCTGCCGCGTCTGGCGCGCAAAGTCGCTTTCGTCGAGCTTGATTTCGAACATGATCAGGTGGTGCTGCCGGGCGGGGGCGCGTCGGGCGGCGGCGTATCCGTCGCCGATGTGCCATCGGTGCCCGAGGTGCCGGTCGGCGGGGGCGTGGCCGGCGGCGGCGTCTGACCCGTATCGGCGGGCGTGTTCGCGGTGACCAGCGCTGCGAGCCGCGTCTTGTCGGCGCCGAGCTTGTCGATGATCGCCTGGATGCGGGCGTCGCTGTCGGGGCTTGCCTGTGCTGCCGCAAGCTGGGTGACCAGATTATTCACCAGGGTCTCGATGCTGCCGACGACGGTGTCGTTGTCGGCCACGTCCTGCTCCAGCGTGGCGAGTTTGTCAGCGGCCATGTGTAGCTCCCGTTTGATGTGTGCGAGTTGATTGATAACGATGTCCACCTTGCCATGCAGGCTGCACAGCAAGTCGAAGATGTGTGAGAATTCAAGCATCAGAGAATTGCGAACAGCCAGACGCAAACGCCGAGCACCATCAGGGCGATGACGATTGTCGTCTTCGGATGCGCAGCGACCCAAAGGCCGGCGCGATTCCAGAAACCGTAGGGGCGATCTTCGAAGCCCTTGGTCGGATCGCTCATAGCCATCACCATTGCGATGAGCGCACCACGTTGCCGTTGCCATCGAGTGCGACGGCATAGGTGGTGCGCCGCTGCGAATGCGGGCCTCGTGCGACTGCTCGATCGGTCCGCTCGACGTGCGCAGGCGCAGCTTCGGCCACGCATGCCCCGGTGCAGAGCGGAAGCGGGTCCGACACCGTTGGCTTGACGTGGCGATTGTGTCGATGGGCGAGGGCCGGGGAGTAGACGATGATAGCGGCAGCAGTCAGGGTCGCGACCGTGCGGCATTGCATGCGTCCAGTTCCATCAGGTTAGGGGCGGCGCTGCTCGCTTAGCCATTCGTTGTAGGACAGCTTGGTCTCGCCGCTGAGACGTAGCTGGCGATAGCGGCGATTGAGTTCCCGGCGTTGCTGTTCGCTCGGGTCGATGTTCGTCAGCGGATCACCCGGCAGCGTTTCGAGCTTGTTGGAGTCGAGCGTCCCGTGGCGGCGCAGAGCGCGCGCTGCTGTCGCTCGGTCCATCTTGAAAGCTCGCCCGACCACGTGCTTTTCCCGTTTGGACGCAAGTTCTCGATTGCGCACGCGCGAATAGCGCCGCCGTTTTTTGTCCCGGTCAAGACCGTGGTGAATGCAATTTACCGAGGGATAGCTTGACGCCGTAGCAGGAAAACATCAACAGATCAGTTAGTTGGCGCGCACAAAGCCCACTTGTAGCGCAGTGAAAATTTTTTTCGTCCGACGATCACGACCGGCCCGTCGATCTCATCCTCATCCGGCCAACGGCACTGACGCAGCAACTTGTTGATCGCGCGGTTCGGCTGACACAGCTTCGACTTGGCCAGCGCATCGCAGACCAGAGTCAGGACACATGACTTGAACAGCACCGGCTTCTTGACGATGCGCTTGGTGCCGAGCAGATTTTGGGCCGCGCACAATGCGGCATCCAGATCGCGCGCATCGCCGAAGTCGGCCAGAATATCGTGCACTTGCGGCTCGCCATCGCGGAACATGGTGATGCGATAGCTCTCCCCCATCACCGCATCGATGGCGAATGAATCCAATTCCAACGTCATGCGAAAACCTCGGTGATAATATCGCCGGTCGCGGTGTCGTCGTGCAGTAGGCGGTTGACGATGGCGCGGCGTAGCCGGCGGTTCGCCATGGAGAAGCTCATGAAGCGCTTGCCCTGCTTCCGGGCGTCCAGCCGGCGGCGCCGATACTCTGCATGAAAGGCCTTGAGGCCACCCCTCGATGCGGTCGCGTCCATTCTCGCATCCAGCCGGGCCACGGCGTTCGCCGCGCGCTTGATCACAGACTCGTGTGGGAATAAACGAAGCGAGTGGCGCTCGGCGGAGCACACGATGGCGTCAACTGCTGCGTGCTCACTCGGAACCGCATCGACCGTAGCGGTTGCAGATGTGAGCACGACAGTCGCGGCGGTTTTGTCGGTCGTCCAGAGTGCGGCGATCACAGCCCCTTCCCAGCTTCCGATGTCGTTGCTTAGCTCGAAACCGATCACGCCATCGGGATCGCGGACAACACAAACAGCAAAAACCCCGGATGCAGACAGATAGTCCGCAATCTTCCGTTGTGTTGGAGTCCCCGGCGGTGATTTGTGGATGAAGGTTTCGTGTCGAAGATTGGATTGCATCATGACGACGGGGTCAATGTCAAAATTGGCCATTGAGTTGAACCACCGAATATGGTTGGCGGCGAAGCTTACGGTCGCGCCTTCTTTTTTTTGCGCCGCACAAGGGTTTGCTTCTTAGCTCGGCGCGACTTGTGCATGGCCTCGTCATATCGGGCTTCGCGCAGTTCACGCAATCGGTCGAGCTTGGGCGTTTTCAAAACACGGCCTCCTGATCTTGCCGCAGGCCGGCGGCGATGGTGTCGAGACCGTCGCGATTGCGATGGCGGATGACGGGCGCGGGCGCGTGGAGCTTGCGCGCGATCATGTCGAGTTCGTATCCGCGCACAGCGCGATAGACGGCGACCCGCTGCACGGTGCGGGCGATGATCGGTCGCTGCCCGAGATAGCGCGCCGGCCAAGCAATGGCGCGTTCCATGCGAGTGATGTCTTCGGCGGTCGGCTGCACCCGCGCCCGGTTCTGCGCGCGTGCGTCCTGCTCTTGCGCGTCCTTGTCGGCGGTCACCTGCGCCAGCCAATCTTCCCAGTCGTGCCGATATTGCGGCCATAGGCCCGACTTGGTGCTGATGCGGCCCGGCATCGGCATACGCGACAGCGACTTGAACGCCTCGACCAGACGCACGCCGACGTGAGGCCCGATCCAGCACGGCGGGATGTATTCGGGCGCCGGCACGCCGTCGAGCGGATGCCATTCGTCGGCACGCATCAGGATCGAACCGTCAGCGATCTTGTTCATAAATCGTCTAAGTCCTCTTTGGTGCAGAGCGTTCCGGGGATCAATGACTTCTCGCGAACGGAATCGATGATGCGCTGTTGCCGTTCGCTCATCGGAGTCGTGTCGCGATATTGATCATTGAAGTGCTCGCGCCGATCACCCTGTACGTTGTCGTCGGCGAACCGCTTCGACCGCCCCTTGGCCCACGCGATCTGTCGGCTCTTGATCCACGCGGCGGTCTTGGCGCTGATACCCTTTGCCGGTACCACGTCGCGCAACGAATGATCCGGCCACACGCCGAACTTCTCGCGATATTTGTTGGTCGCCCAGCCGGGCTTGTAGTCCTTGCGCTCGGCGTAGCATTTCAACTCTGCATAAATCCGCGCCTTCTCTTCGATCGAACAGGCGGGCTTTTTCAATTCTTTCAGTTCGCCGTCGCCGGTCTTGATCTGTGAATGCGCCACGACGACGAATCCGCAGTTCGGACAGGTGGCCATACGCGGCGGTTTCAAGTACGCGCAATTCGGACATTCCTTCGGAAGTCGCACGGCGTCGGTGCGCCGCTCGACTTGGGGCGGCTTGCCGTCGTGTAGACCGGCGCTGTACTTGACATCGATGTCGGTGACGAAACCGAGCCGCTGATGGTTGTCGCTGTGATCGAAAACCAGGCAGTCGGGCTTGCCCGGTGCCGTGCGCAGGCCGCGTCCGATGATCTGCACGAACAGCATATCGCTCTTGGTCGGTCGGCACAGCGAAATGCAACGCACGTCCCAATCGACACCGAGCACCAAGGTGCCGACGTTGCACACCACCTTGATCGACCCGTCGTGAAAGCCCCGCCTGATCCGCGTGCGCTCGCTGGCCGAGGTATAGGCGTCCTGATAAGCGCACGGCACGCCAGCCGCTTCGAACTTCGTCTGCAAATGTTTGGCATGCGCGCGATCAACGGCGAAGCACAAGGTCGGGCGGTTCTCGGCGCGCTTGCACCAGGTCTCGACGACATCGGCGATCAGACCGACATCGCTCATGCGTTCCGACAACTCGCCTTCGTGATAGTCGCCGGCCAGCGTGCGCACGCCGGTCAGATCGGGATGCGATGGCGCGAACACGCGGAAGGGCGCGAGCAATCCTTTGTCGATCAGTTCTTGGATGGTCGAGGCGATGATCAGTTTTTTGTAGTAGGCGCCGAGGCCACGGGTCCAAGGCGTCGCCGACAGGCCGATGATCGGGATGTTCTGCCACGCCGGATCGCAAAACCACTTCTCGTAGAACTTGAACCAGCGATGGCACTCATCGACCATCGCCACGTCACATTGCGGGATCGTGCGCTTCTGCAACGTCTGCACGGAAGCGATCTGCACCGGCTGCGACCAATCCGTCATCGCATGCTCGGCCTGGATCACGCCGATTTCGCGGATGCCCTGCGAGTAGAACATCTCGACGGTCTGATCGACCAACGAGATCGCCGGCACCGTATACAGCACCCGCTTGTGTTTCATCCGCGCATTCTCGACGAGCGCCGCCGACAGCACCGTCTTGCCGAATCCGGTCGGCGCCTGCATGCAGATTCGCCGGTCGCCGCGCCCGACGGCATCGCGCAAATCGTCTAGTGTGTGGTGCTGATCATCACGCAATTCGCGCATGCGTCATTCCCTTTTCACGCAACACATCATTCCAGTCGTGGCCGATCACCCCCGGTATCTTCACTTCCACATCGAGATCGCGCTGGTCGCGCTGCGCGTCGAAGATCAATCGACTTGCCAGCGCATGCGCCGCCGCCTGACCGACGAAGTTCACATCGTTGTCGCCGAAGATCACGACGCGCTTCGTCTGCTCGGGCGGTTGCCATGCACGTAACAAGCCTTCCGATGTCGTCGCCCACACCGGCAGCTTGAACATGATCGCAGCCGACAACGCCGTCTCGATGCCCTCGGCGATACCCAACACATCCGCCGCTGCGGCGAGCCTGATGGCGCCACCCTGTGCGATCTTGCTCGGCATGAACACGCGGCACGGATCGAGTGCGGCCTTGTCGCCATCGGTCGTCAGATACGTGCGATGCAGCGTGTTCGGCCTGCCGTCCGCATCCGAGAACAGCGCGATCATGCCAGGATGAGCGGTGCGCTTGCCGTCGCGGTAGTACGTCATCGACGGCACGAAGCGCAGCGCGGTCGGGACCGGACCAGTGATGCGGCGTGCGTGCAGATAGGTCGTCACCGCATCGCTGCCGCTGACACGCTGGCTCGACAGCCACAGCCGGCGCAGCGATTGCGCGTTCGTCTTCGTCGTCGCGCGGAATTCGGGATGCTGAGCGGTCGGCGGAAGATTGCCGATGATCTCATCGACGCATCGTGCAGCGGTGACGAAATCCCAGCCGTTGCACTTCATCAATAGGCTGATGCCCTTGCCGGCACCGCATTGCCCGCAGAAATAATCACCATCACCATGGCGATCATCGAAGCGCGCGCGGTCTTTGCCGCCGCATGCAGGGCAGGGCTGGTGCTTGCCGTTGAGGAAGATCGACGGCACGCCGAGCAGCGGCAGGATTTCCCGCCACCGCCCATGCGCCGCTTGCATCGTCGTCTGCCGTCGCGCCGTTGCCATCCGCTCTGACTCTCTCCCTGAATCGTGGTTCCGCCCTGGTGTGTTCTTTCTTTCTTTTCCCCTTCCTCTTCCCTTCCTTTCCGGTGATGAGTACTCAGTGAGGCGTCAGTGAGCGCACACTGCGTTGTCCGTGAATGACAACATCGTGGGCACCCAACTCGCTAAAGTCACCTCCCATCCGCTTCGCATAAGTGTTTGGTGAATCGCCCTTTCTCCATCCGGCCAAAAGCGGCGCTCCGGGCCGGTTGACCACCTGATGCTTGTTGAAATTGCGGATGGAGAGATAGCGTTTGGTCTCACCCTCGTCGGTCGTGTGTGAGAACATGACGAGCAGGCCGCGCGGCAATAATTCGTCTGTTAAACATGACGTGACGGCTCCGTGAGTAGTGTCTGAATGGTACGGGAAAAGCTTCGCCCGCCATTCCAGCGGCTCCCAATCGATCACGCCGTAGTCGTCGCTGAGATTGAGCAGCCCCAGGAACAGGCACTTGGCGAATTCCGATAGCGTGCCGGTCTTCGCGTCGGTCCAGAACTCGGGCTTGATCGTGCGGATGCGTGCCATGAACAACCTCAATGAGTCGGAGGAATGAGATCGCAGCCGTCGCCGAGGGTCGCGAGCAGCGCACGACCGTCCATGCTGTTCGGCGTATTGCGTGCGGGCGCTGATCTCATGCGCGCGCGCTCTCATCGGCGTCGGCGGCGGGTATGATGCTCGGATCGTCGGAAAGCATCCGACTGGATGCGATCAAGATCGGCGGGGTGCGCGGAAATGAGCGCAGATCGAACCATTTGAAATAGGTGCCGTCGCCGTTGTTCTTGTCACCGCAGCTTAGGCGCTCGCCATTCATCGACGAACGGATCAGCGCGGCCCGGAAGTTAGCAAGATCGATCAGCCACCAGAGATCAATGCGCGTTTCGGTCTGGTCGGCGTGGCCGTAGAAGAACCAGTCGCCGAAGCCCTCGACGATTTTCGACAATTCGGTCTTGGCGCCGCTGCCGCGGCGGGCGCGCATCGTGATGTCGAATGGATACCTGTCGGCATAACCAAAGCGACGCACGCGAGCGGCGATGCGCATATCGTGTCCGCGCAGGACGATCAGATCGGTCGCTTCCGTGTTGTCGAGTTCAAGGTCGGCGGGTTGTAGCAGATAGGGGCCGACGATCCGCTTGATCTCGGGGATGAACCGATCCGACCATTCCCGATCAGATGTGTAGCTTGGCATTTACGACTCCCTAGAACTTGTCGATCTCGTTTCCGAATTGAGCAAAGCCGTCGTGACGCTCTCGCGAGAACACGTCGATGCGAGACCCGCCGGTCACGCGAGCGATAAGGTCGTAGAACTCCTGCGGTTTGCGTGAATGCTCGCGGCGCGGCGCATCGAAGCAGCAATCGAAGTCTTTGGTGTCGATGAACACGGGCGATCCGCGCCGCGCGTAGACGATGAACTCGCAATTGTATTGCGGCAGGTCGTGCGGCTGGAAACCGCCGGGCTTGTGCCAGACCATTGTCAGCACGTAGCGAAGGCCGAGCTTGTCCAGCAGAGCGAAGGTGACGGGCAGAAACTTCTGCGTCGTCCACCAGAGCGCGTGGCAGTCTTCGGCGAGGCGAGGGGAGATCTCCTTCGCCCAGAAGGCGACGATCTCATCGACCGTCATCGTCGGATAGTCGAAAGCATCTTGGTTCGGGCGCTCATCGCGGTCGATCTTCTGCATCGGCCAGGGCGGATCGATCACCACCACGTCGAAGGGGCCATCGGCGGAAAAGACGGCGGTTGCCATCTGTTGCTTGCGCGCGCGTCGGGTCTTCTGACGCTGGAGCACCAGCACGGCGTTCGGAGTGACGGGCTTGCCCTCGGCTTCCAGTTCCGCGATCAGGCCGTTGCGGTCGTCGTCACTCATCGCCGCCAACCGCTCGGCGCGTTTGAGGCGCTTGTGGGTGATGCCGAGTTCTTTGGCGCTGGGGGCATCTTTTCCTGGCGTGGACACTATGGCCACGCCAGGACCCGTGCCACCTTTCAACTGCCCCCGCGTTCCCTTCGCCTTGCCGATCTTGTCGCGCTCCTGGCCGAGCTTCGTTTCGGCCTCGACCCAGACCTTTCCGGCCCGGTTGGCGACGACCTCGACGCGGCGATAGCGCACCTGCATCGCCTGTGTCTGCGCGGCGATCTCGTCGAGCACCGCCATCGTCGGCGCGTCGCGGATTTCGTCGTGCAGGCGATCAAGCGCCTGCAATGCGCGCGGCACCGAAGGGAAATCGTCGCCCAGCGGCGAGCGCTCGGAAACGTCGAGTAGTTCTATTACTGCCTGCGTCATTCTGCGGCCCTTCGAAAAAGGGGTGATGTTTGGATGGCAAGCTTTGGATCGAGGATGGAGCCGGCGTAGTGCCAGATCGCGAGCGCGTCGGCCTCGTTGTCGTCGGCGGGCGCCCAGCCGAGCGCGCGGCATTGCCGCATGGTCAGCGCCTTGGCGACGACGCGTTTCGGATTGCAGTGGATGAAGTGGTGACGCACGTCCGAGGTGGGCGCCTTGCGCACGTCGTGGATGCCGACGAGGAAGGCGACGGCGCCGATGATCGCCGGCAGGCCGAACAGCACCGTGGTGGTGCCGGCATTGGTGACGCCGGCCTTGAACGATGTCGGGACCGGCGCCTCCCAAACGACCAGCGACGGCTTGTGCGTGCGGAACTGCTCGGTGGCCCAGGTCAGTGCGGCGGCGAAGATGGCCTCATGCGAGGCACCGGGGGAGGCGAAGCGAACCGACCCGGAACTCGGCTGCTTGCAGCCCGGCGCACCCCAGGCAAAGCCCGAGCGGGTGGCAAGGTCGAGCGCAAAGATGGGGCCGACACGCTCGCTCATGGCGGGGTGCACGCATACTTAGTGTTTCACCGAATCGTCGCGGATGAGGTCGTCGGTCATCAGGGCATCGAGCGCGCCGGTATCGGCACGCTTCAAGGCCGCCTGTCCGAGAGGCGTTTCGGCGAGGTCCCCGAGCTTCTGTTTCAGGAAGTCGAAGTGCTCGACCTCGTCTGCTTCCAGATCGGCACGCACCGCGTGAAGCTTGCGTTCAAGGTCGCGTTCCTTGAGCAAAGCTCTAAGTTGTTTCCTCAGTATGCCCCGTTGTTTTGCGAGGTCATAGGCGGCGGCTATCCCCTCCCTGATCTGGCGGCACTTCTGCATATACGCGCCCCGCTCAGACAGGAGTTCGTCCTGGCAGACCTCGATTTTGCTAACTGCCGCTTGTACTTCCTCGCTAGTGGGCAACTGTGCCGGCAGCGGTGTTCCGTTCAACGGCTCGGCCATGTACTTACTCCTGCGTGCAGGTGTTTTCTTAAATTTTTCTAAGGTACGTCTGGCTTCTAATCCTTGGTTGTGCGTCAACTTTGCCGTAAGGCGCCCTTGCGCAAACCTTGACGGTTCCGCGAGTTTCGTGTTCGCTTTATTCAGGGTGGTAAGACGATGGATAAAGGTCGGGCCGAATTCTGTGTGGCGGAATATTCGTAATCTTCGAAACGATGAGAACGCGTTTAGAAGGCACTTGCCGCCACTGACATACGGCCTGACGTTTGATCCCGCAGGCCTTCGCGATAGGCGAACCAAGGCCGCGCTTTCGGATCAGCTTTATGATGTCGAATCTGGAGGACTTGGCCATTGATTGCCATCCATGGTCCGTTCGTTCGACTGGGGAATGGAAAACCAAACTGTGTCCCGGTCAACACCAAAAAGCAGGGGGGCATTTAAAAATGTCCAAGCCGCCGACAGGCGATGGCTTCAAGAGTTTCATCGACCGCAGAATGGTCTACGCCATCGACAAGCTGAACTTCCCGGAACGATTGGAGAGCGCGCGCCGCGCCGCGCATCTATCGCAGGCCGATCTAGGGAAGGCGGTTAGAGTGACGCGCTCAGCGGTTTCTTTCTGGGAGGCAGGCAAAGCAATCCCAGAAATCACGCGAGCGGAAATGGTAGCCAATGTATTGAACGTCTCACTCGACTGGTTGTTGAGCGGCGAGGGTAAAGGCCCCGCGCTGACAGGGAACAAGGGTTCAGCACTCAAATACAAATTCAAAACTCAAAACGACGACACCCGAGTCAAAGAGGTGCCGATTTCCAGCACCTGGGGCACCCGGCCCGACGACACACCATTCGACAGCGCCGTCGCGGAAACGACCAGCGCCATCGGCGCCGCCGCGCCTTTCACCAAGACTGAACTTGTAGCCGAGTGGTGGCGAGTTCCGGCGCGGGTTGTTGCGGAAGAGTTTCGCGCCATAAAGGCGAAAACGCTGCGGATGATGCAGGTGTTTAGTGAGAACATGGCGCCGGAGATCAAGCGCAGAGACTTCGTGGTGATCGATCTGGCGCAACGAACCCCAGTCGATAATGGGATATTCGCGCTTTACGACAATGCCGGCGTGATCCTGATGCGCATACGGTTCGTGATGGACGAGAAAGACAAGCTCAGCTTGCACGACCACACAGAGGACGCCCCCGTCATCGTGCACAGATCGAAGATGAAGATCGTCGGCAGATGCGTCGGCCACCTGCGATATCCATGATGAGTTTCCATTAAAAATATTTTCTGCGCATACGTCTCAGGCGGCCACGTTGGCCGCCTGTTTCGTTTTTGGGATGATGCACTTACGGCTGGGCCGAATCGCTAACCGGCGCGGACGTCTTCGGTCTTGACGCAAGCGGACATCGGAGTACCCTTGCCTTCTGTTGAGCGGCTGTCGAGAGGCACGACAGTGACAGCAGCGAAGCGACGCCCAAATCAATCCCCGAAGATTTCCGCCATGACCGATCAAAGCATGGCGCGCATCGCGCGCGCCCTCGCCGAAGCTCTGTCCGATTTCGCGTACACGCGAAAGGATGAGGACAAGAAACTCGTGGCGCAACTGCAGGCCGAATTGTGCGCCGAGAACCGCGCCGAGATCGAGGCCCAACAGCAGGAACTGCAACGGGGCGACCAATGACATGGCCACCGTAATCCGCTTCGAACTACCGCGAGTTGATCAGCACAGGGAGATGATCTTCATGACCGAGCCGGCCCGCATGACCGAGCCACACCCGTTCTTCACGATCAGCGAGGGGCGCCAAACCATCGCACCCGCCGATGCCAGTCGCATTCTCGCGCTCGCGCCGTATGACGGCCAGCGCCCGATCCACCAGGACCACGTTGAGAAGTGGGCCTACATGATGACGCAGCGCGTGTTCCTGGCCAACCAGGGCATCAGCTTCGCGTATATCAATGGGACTTTTAAGCTGATCAACGGGCAGCATCGGCTCAGCGCCGTCATCCGCTCGGGCATGCCGCAGACCTTTGATGTGACCATCTATCCCTGCGCCACCGACGAAGAGGTGCGCGTGCTCTATGCGCGCTTCGACACGGAAGCGCTCGGGCGCAGCACCTTGGATATGATCGCCCACGATCCGGTCGTGAGCAAAGACTTCCCCGCGCAATATCTCGCCCGCTTGGTCGAGGTGATGTCGATCATCGATCTCGGCTTCAAGAATATCGGCCCCCGCAAGGTGCCGGCGACCGCACGGCTCAAAGAGAACCGCCTCGCCAAAGCGCAAGACTGGATCAAGGAGGCGACGCTCTATCGCAGTTTGTCAAAGGGCAGGGCCGCCACCAAGGTGCACGCTTTCTACAACGGATACCCGCTGGCAATCGCCATCGTGACGCTGCGCCATCAACCGGAGCAGGCGACCGACTTCTGGCGCCGCGCGATTCAAAACGACGGTCTGCACATCGGTGATCCGGCGCGCGCCATGCTCGATGCGTGGGACCGGAAGTCAGTGAAGTGGACCCGGTACCAGCGCGGTCACATCGCCGCGCTCGCATGGAACGCCGCCTTTCAGCAGGAGAGGGTGCAATTGATCCGCCCGCCGAAGGAAGACCTCTGGATCGCCGGCACACCGTACTGACGGGGCAACTCATCATGATGCTCACATTCACGTTGGTGCTGGAAAAGGTCACCACGAATGCACTGAGGTACGAAGAGGTCGGCGCCGATGGCCGGCCTGTGAGCGCGGATGCGGCACTGCTCGGCAAGATGTATGTGCGCAAAGCCGCGTTCGTCGGCGAACCGCCGAAGACGTTGGTCGCCACGATCACCTACGACGCGGAGGCAAAGGCGCCGCCATGATGCAGTCGATCAAATGGAATGGCGACACCATCACTCAGGCCGGACTCTACAGCGGCGTGTCGATGGCGGCCTATCACGGCGGCACGCTGTGCGGCGGGCGCGAATTGTCGGCAAGTCGCAACGGCCTGATGTGGTCGAAGGGGCCGAAGCACTTCCACGACAAGTGGGTCGGCAATCCGAACCGCGCGCCGGTCGAGGACAGCGCCGACTTCGATCTCGGCAAGGCCGCGCATCACGTCTATCTGCGCCAGCCCGACTTCGCCAAGGAATTCGCCATCGAGCCGGATGAGTTGGCGAGCAATCGGCGCACCAAGGAATACAAAGTCTGGAAGGCTGCGCAGCGCGCCCAGGGCAAGACCGTGTTGACCATCGACATGGCCACCGCCGTGAAGGGCATGGCCATCGAGATCGGCAAGAACGTGCTGGTGCGCGAATGCGGTCTGTTGAGCGGATTGGTCGAGCGCACGATTGTCTGGCGCGATCAAGAGACTGGTGTCTGGTGCCTCGCCCGGCCCGACGTGATCCCGACCGCATCGGGCGACTACGTCGATTTGAAGACGACGTTGAGCGTGGCATACCGCGACATCCAGCGCAGCATCGCCGACTTCAATTATCCGATGCAGGGCGCCTTCGTCATGGAAGGTGCGCGCGCCATCGGCTTGCCGGCGGATACGTTCTCGCTGCTGTTCGTCGAGAAGAACAGGCCGCATGCGGTCAGATTGGTTTCCTTGAAGGACGAAGACCTCGCGCGCGGCGAGAAGATGAACCGCGTCGCGCTGCGCATGTTCGCCGATTGCCTCGACCGCAATCGCTGGCCCGGTCCCGGCGATGATCGCGACGACGCCGAATACATCAACATGCCGGATTGGTGGCGCAAGTCCATCGATGATCGCATTAAATATGAACTGCGGGAGGCCGCCTGATGAGTGACACCACATTCGCCGACGCGCCGGCAACGGCGCCCGAGATCGAGGTGAAGCAGAACGCCGCGCGCGACGCCGCATCGCTGATGCTGATCGGCGAAACCGGCGTGACGTTGCAGAACTTCGCCCAGGCCGTCGATTTCGCGAAATGGATGGCGCAGTCCGGTCATGCGATTCCGAAACATCTGCGCGGCAACGTCGGCGCCTGCATCGCGGTGCTCGACATGGCGCAGCGCTGGCACTTCTCGCCGTATCTGGTCGCGCGCCATTGCTATCTGGTCAACGATATTCTGACGCTCGACGGCCAGCTTGTGCACGCCATCATCGAGCGGTTTGCCAACCTGCAATACCGGCTGCGGCCTCGCTATGAAGGCGAGGGGAATGAGCGCATCTGCATCATCACCGGCCAGTTCAAGGGCGAGCTTGAACCGCTGGAATACAAGTCGCCGCCCATCGGCAAGATCAGCCCGAAGAACTCACCGCTGTGGGTCACCGATCCCGATCAGCAATTGTTCTATTTTTCGTCGCGCCGCTGGTGCCGGCGCTATGCGCCCGACATTCTGCTCGGCGTCTATAGCACCGATGACATTCAGGATGGCGAGCCGCTGCGTCGCCATATCGGTTTCGAGAACGCCAAGGACGTTTCGCCGGGCTTGGCCTCGCGGTTGCGCGGTCCCGGCGCCGAGGGCTTCATCGGCGAGAACATCATCGACGATATCGAGGCCACGATGGATATGGCCCGCGATCATCGCCATGCGAAGAAATCCAAACCCGCCACCGAGCCGGTCCCTGTCGTGCCCGATGGCGATGTCGTCGAGGCCGTCACAAGTCCCGACGACGCGGGCGTTGCTGTCAAACCCCCCGGCACGGCGCCCGCACCAAACGAGGAATCCGATGCGCATCTGTCGGTGAGTGGTGCGTCGGATGAGGCGGCACCGGGAGAAGGCCTTGCCAACACTTCCGGTCCCGGTGCCGCCTCGTCATCGAAGCCGAAGACGTGAAAACAGCAAGGGAGACATTGCACATGCTCGCTCCGAACTTTTTGTCGGCGACCGACCTCGGCATCCCCGAGGAGCAACACGACGCCCTGATCAAGACGCTGGGCGATTTCGAACAGGGCCGCGTGCAAGCGTTCAACATGGGGAGTTGGGCGAACTGCATCGCCGGCCACTGCGACATGAACTATGGCACCAAGTTCAAGGTGCGCGGCGGCGACGCATCGTTTTTCCTCAGTCCGAGTCCACTCGATAGGCTGTTCGGCAGTCAGCGCCCGCTCGATTTGCTGGAGCGCACCACGCTGGGCGAGGCGACGCAGGCGCTGCGCGATTATCTCACGATAGGCGATCCGCAATGGTGACGTGAGCCGTGGCGAGCCAGCTTTCGCTCATCCCGCATAGGTTCGTGCACGCTGCAAACGCCAAGGCCTTCGCGCTCGGCAAGCCCCAGCGCAACGGTTTCAAGGTGCGCCGCGTGGTGTGGGGGCGATTGCTGGCCCCAGCCGAGAAGAGACCGGATGAGCAAATCCGGCGCGTCCGTATTCTAGTCGGAGGACGATCATGACGTTGAAGAACGTAGCCGAAATGAGCAACGTGATCGATGAGGCCAAGGGCGAACTTCTGCGGTTATCCAAGCGTGAGCACGATCTGGAAACGGTGATCGAGTTGAGCCGTGCGGCGCTGCTCGACGATACCGCCGCGTCGGATAAGCGCATCGACACGGCGCTGCGCTTCCTGCGCATGGAACACGTGCTGTGACGGTCAAAGAGCGGACGATCACACATTCGCACCTCGGGACGTGGACACGCATCGAGCAGCATGGGCGCGAGCTCTGGATGGTATTCGTCGCGCACAGCGAAGAGCAGGCAACCGACTTCACCGACGTGCTTGCCGGTGAACTCAGACTCGGCGGTGCCCTGGCGCCCCGCTTTCAATCCGCCGGCAACGTCGGCGAGACGCAACGGAAGGGATGATGACAATGCACGACTTGAAGGTGTCACTGACGTGCGAGGGCGACAAGGCGAAGGTCACGTTGGAAGTGGCGTTCGAAAACGCGGTCGAGGCCATCGCCTACAACGAACGACTGGCGGCGTTGAACCGGATGTCAGCAGAGCCGGCCCAGCAGCGTGGCAATCCGTTGTCGCTGATGGCGCGGGGGCTGCGCACGCTGCCGCCGCAGGTGGACGACGATCACGCGCGGCCCGCAAACGGGCGCGCTTGCTGATGGCAGTGGAACGCTCGCCGCAGATCGTGCGGAAGAAGATCGACGAAGCACTGGGTCGCGATGCTCGACCTGGGCAACGCGATCTCGCGCAAAATCCGTAAAGACGACCTCGGCGAGATCGAACCGGCAGCGGACAAGGTGACGCGGGCGCTGGAAGACGCGCTCGCCGAACTCAATGACGCGTGCTGCGACATCGAGGCCGCCGCCAGCCGACTGTGAGTGACCATGACCGAGAACATCCAGAAGCTGTCGGACGATCTCAGCAAACGTGGCAAGCTCATCGAAGCCGGATGGACCAGTCTGCGCGCGGCGGTTATTCGGCCAGACGCACCCCCAATCGTTGTCGAGCGCATGCGCAAGGCCTTCTATTCCGGTGCGTGGCACCTGTTCTTGTGCATGACCGCGTGCGAGCGCAATCCCGAACTCTGCAGCGACGACGAGATGCGGCGCAAAGTCACCGCGCAACTCGTCACGGTCATCGGCGAAGAGTTGGACGAGTTTCGCAGAGAGATCGATCTGGAAAACCGCGAGGTGGAGGGACATGGGTGATAAGCGCACAGCTTGATTTCCCCTTCGACGAGGTCGTGCGCGAAGGCGCGACACTGATCAAGCGCGGCGCGACCGTGGTGCAGAAATGGACATGCGAGCGATGCCGAAGCCGGCTGACGATGACGCAGCCGAACCTCTTTTACCGGCGCGGGACCTGTGATCGCTGTGGGCATTGCACGCGAATAGACGCGCGTGGCTGCAACTACATGGTCGTGGTGCAGCGGGCGGGATAGGACATCGGTCAAGGGCGCGGCGGGCCGGCGATTCCCGTCACCGGACAAAATGTCCAAATGGGTGCAAGGACTTACTGTTGGTTGAAAGGCCGTCAAGTATCGCTTACATTAGGGTGGCGTGATGGACGAACTGATCGCAAAGGTGCGTACCGCGTTTCGCGACCGTCTCTTTCTGAATATGGGGGAAGCGGCGCGATTGCTGGAAATGAATCGAAAGACCCTCGCCAAGCACATGGAGGCGGGGGACATCGACTACCGGCAGGTGGGTCTCGGCGGGCTTCGTCCACGGCGCAAACTTACTGAGGCCGATGTACTCGGCTTCATCGAGCACCAGCGACGCAAGGGGGTTACAACTTCATGTCAGTCTTCAAGCCCACGGGCACGGCGCACTACTGGTACAAATTCCAGCGGGGCGGTCGTACCTTTTCTGAGCCGACCAATACTGCCGACAAGACCAAGGCGAAAGCCGTCGAACGCGCCGCAAAAATAGCGGCGGAAAAAGACATCGCCGCCGAACGCGAATCCGGTCGCGCACCGATGACGCTCGATAAGGCCTTCGGCTTCTACTACGTCGAAAATCTCGCGCACCTTCCTTCCGGTGCCGATGGCCAGCGCGAACTGCGTTGGATCATCGAGCAGAAGGTGTTGCCCGCCGACATGCCGCTGCACAAGGTCAGCAACGCCGAGATCGAGACGATCAAGACCAAGCGGCGCGAAAAGTTGAAGCGCTCGGGTCGCGATGAAAAGGGTCGCCCGCTGTTCAAGGCCCCGACTGCGGCGAGCATCAATCGCACCTTGATGTACGTGCGTGCGGCGCTCTACTGGGCGCGCGACAAGCACAACGCGCTGCTGCATCCGAAGTTGGGCATCAGTCTTTTGCCCGAGGCCGAACCGCGCGTGCGTGGCGCGACTGCCGAGCAAGAGGCGGCGGTGTTCGCGGTGCTGCGCGAGGACTATGCCGACCTGATCGACTTCACGCTCTTGACCGGCATGCGCCTCGACGCCGTGATCAGCCTCCGCTGGCGCGAGGATGTGGACTTCGCGGCAGGCACCATCACCTATCAGAAGAAGCGCAAGCGCGGTCAGGCGGTGCGCACCGGCATCGTGCCGATCACCCCGGAGATCGAGACGATCCTGCGGCGGCAGATCGGCAGGCATCGCCTCATGGTGTGGACATTCGTCGCCCACCGCGCCAAGGGCAAGGGCTTCGAATACGAGATCGGCAAGCGCTATCCGATCACCTATTGGAACCTGCGCACCCGATGGCAGCGGGCGGCCACCAAGGCAGGCGTGCCGGGTCTGCGCTTCCATGATCTGCGTCATACGGCGGCGCTGCGCATGCTGGCCAAGACCGGCAATCTGGTGAATGTGCAAATGATGCTTGGCCATGCCAACATCGCCACCTCGCGCAAGTACACCGAAATGGACCTGTCGGCACTGCGCGCGGCGATGATCGAGGCCGAGGCGGCGCGGCCCGCGCGGGTGGCGGCGGATGCGTCGGAGAATGTGGTGGCGCTCAAGCGGGGGGAGGCGTCGTGAAAGTTGATCGCAAGGACATCATCGGCGGGCAACCGGCCAAGGTGGCCCGCGATCTCGTCCTCTGGATCGGGCACGGATGGACGACGCCGCGCCTCGTTGCCGGGCGCTTCACGCTCGACGCGGGCGCGACCAAGGCGCTGCTGGCGGCCATGGTGAAGCGGCGACTGCTGGTGCGGCATCCGCCGAATGACTATTCCCGAGGCGAGCACATTTACCGGATCGGCGACGAGGCGCATCGCTTCGGCAATGCCAAGTTCATCAAGCGGCTCGACCGCGCCAAGGCCGGGGTGGTGCTGGCCGACCTCTTGCGCCGCGTCGCCGAGATCAACGCCGACCCGGAACTTTGCTGCTACGTGCGCGAGCTTCGGCTGTTCGGCAGCATGCTCGACCCGAAGGCGAAGACCGTGGGCGATATCGATGTGGCCTATGACCTCGGCAGGCGCAAAGTCCCGCCGCAATACGGCGGCGATCATCCCTATGTCGATTGGAACATCGCCCGCGCCGAGGCGGCGGGCCGGGGTTATTTGGACTACCACGGCCTGATCACTTACGGGCACACCGAGGTGAAGCGGTTGCTCAAGGCGCGCAATCGCTATCTGTCGCTGCACACGATGGCCGATCTCGACGGCATCGGGGCCAAGCACAAGCGCATCTTCCGCGCCGATCCCGCGACGGTCGCGAACATCGATCCCGATGACAAGACGGCCCCGCGTCGCGCGGCAAGTCGCAAGGCCACCCGCAAGGCCGCGCCGACCCGCAAGGTTTTCCGCAAGGTCGGTCAATCGCGCAAGTCAGAAGGGGCTGTAAGTTGTTGATTTTACTTGGTGAGCGCGCAGGGACTCGAACCCTGGACCTACTGATTAAAAGTCAAAAAAGACCGTAAAACATCGGTCGGGGTTACACAGTAACGGACAAAAAAACCGTTGATGTTGGCTCTTTTTACTGTTCAACCTACTGTCATCCTGACCGATGCTATCCGGTCAATGTGTAACCCCGGTGTAACCCCGGGATCACCGACAGAGGCAATAAATTCCCCATGCCCGTACTAACCGAAACGATGGTCAAGGCCGCGAAGGCGCACGGCTCGCGGCTCGAATTGAGCGACGAGCGTTGCATCGGCCTCAAGCTTCGCGTCACGCCCAACGGCGTCAAGTCTTGGTCGTTCCTTTACCGAATGCCGGGAGGTCGTAAAGCCGACGTGAGGCGGACGCCGCTCGGCCACTTCCCCGAGGTCAGCCTCGCGGCGGCCCGCGAGGCCGCCGACAAATGCCGCGCGGACGCCAAGAAAGGCAAGGACCCGCGCGCGGCGGTGGCCGTTGAGCGCGGTGCAGGCATCACCTTCGACGAGATGGCCGAGGAGTTCCTGACGCTCTATTCGAGCCGCAAAAAGGATGGCGGCCGGGACGACCGGGGTTTTCTCAAACGCCCGCGCGCGGCATGGGGCAAGCGCCCGGCGATCTCGATCACCGACGACGACGTTGCCGAACTCTTGCATAAGGTCGTTCATGAGGACCAGGCCCCGGTCGCCGCGAACCGCATTCAAAGCGCCTTGAGCAAGTTGTTCAATTGGGCGCGCGAGCCCGGTCGCAAGTACGTCACCACGAACCATTGCTCGGGGATAAAGAGGCAGAAAGAGAAGCCGAAGCAACGCCACCTAACGCCCGCCGAGATCAAAAAGCTATGGCGTGCAATCGACCAAGCCGACACACCGCGCGGCAACGTCTCGCGCATTCCGCTTAAGCTGATACTTTGCACGATTGCCCGGTCGGGCATGGTCGTCGGCGCTCGCAAGTCCGAGCTTGTCAACCTCAACGGGCGCGCGCCCGAGTGGCACGTTCCGGCCGAGCGGATGAAAAACGGCAAGGCGTTTATTGTGCCGCTCAACAAGTTCGCCGCAGACTTGTTCAAGGAAGCTATCGCGGAAAGCGGCGAGGGCGATCTCATATTCGTGTCAAAATTCGAGGCGCGCGACAATGGCGTCGCGGTGAATACGCTCTCGCACGCGGTCGAGGAGATCGTCGAGCATTTGGGCATGGAAAAGTTCACGCCGCACGATCTCAGGCGCACAGGTGCGACCACGGCCCGCAAGGCCGGCGCGCCATTTGTGGACGTTCAAGCGTTGCTTTCCCATACGCCGCAAGACGTAACCTCGAGGCATTACGATATGTACGACAAGCTCAAGGAAAAGCGCCAAGTCGCGGATATCTTAGGCCGCCGTCTCGGCGTCATCCTTCGTTGATTGCCACGCAGCAATCTCGTCGGCGTACCAAACAACCCGCGACGGCCCGATCTTTTTCGGATTAGGAAAGGTGCCGTTGCGGACCCAATTCCAAATTGTTGAGCGAGCTACCGGGACAAGCGCCAGGACTTGCTTTTCAGTGAGCATCTTGCGCGGCGTCGTCTCTGTCATACGAGCCCCTTTTGCTCCGCGAGCCATCGCGGAATGGTGAATGTTCGAAAACCTGCACTACCGACGAGATCGTGATGCGACGGCGGCTCCTGATCGTGGATATTATTTTCATCCGTAGCATTTCCGCCGAATTTGCGAGCGGATCATTGGGGCATAACCGCTCGTGACGCTCACGCCGCGATTTACGAGAATGGCTTTGCGCCGACCGTGAATGACGAAATCAATGCGCGTATGTCGCCCGCCGTGCGAGATCGCGATCTCGGTTCCTCCGGCGGCGCGCACGGCGGCAATGGTGTCGCGCAAAAGCTTCCTCATTTGTCGGCCTCGTTCACTGGCATTTGACCGTTCTTGCCATCCTCTAATGCGCGCAACTTGGCGCGGTGCGTTTCGATCTCGATGGCGACAAAACCGCGGATTTTGCGCAGGGCGATACGCTCGGCCTCGGCTTGCGTCGCGACTTGCTCGGCGCGGCGCTCGGCGTTCGTGATCGC
>DASXJV010000263.1:0-2440 GCA_036497205.1 Bradyrhizobium sp. | reverse complement strand
TGCGGCATCGACGTTGGACCGCTGCTGGAAGCCATAAGTCAGGCCGGAGGTGTGCCGCAGAAGGTCTACGATCAACATCGGCCGCGACGGCGGCCTGGTCAAAAATGCCGGCGCTGTCCCGGCCTGGAAAACGCCGAGGTTTTTCCATTCCGGGATATATTTATGGACGGGCTCGTCGAGCGCGACGCGGCCTTCCTCGATCAGCATCATGAAGGCAACCGAAGTGATCGGTTTGGTCATCGAATAGATGCGAAAAATGGTGTCGTCTTTCATTGGCGCTTTGCGCTCGACATCGGCAAAGCCCTGCACCGCGCTGTGAACGATCTTGCCGCGGCGGTAAACCAAGAGCTGGGTTCCCGGAAAGCGGCCGGTATCGATGTATCGGTACTTAAGATGCTCTTCGAGACGGGTGAAGGCGGCCTTGGACATACCGGCCGAATCGGGCGAGGCGGGGGTGGGGGCTAACATCGGGATAATCTCCGGAACCTTGGGGTATGCCCTTGATAGCCGAAAAATGCGCCATGTTCCAACCGCCGCTTACCTCGGCCGTATCGCTGGTGTAGGGTTACGGCTGCAGTCGCGCAACGCGCAGGGACAACACCAATGCCGCAATTCAACGACACCGAACTCACTGCCGCCGTTATCCGCAGCTTTGAGGAGACGCCGGACCCGCGTGTCAAATTCCTGACGGAAGAACTGGTGAAGTCGCTGCACGATTTCGTCCGCAAAACCGATCTCACCTTCGATGAATGGGGCTACGCGATCGATTTTCTGACCCGCACCGGGCAGAAATGCACGCCGACCCGGCAGGAATTCATCCTGCTGTCGGATGTGCTCGGGGTTTCGATGCTGGTCGATGCCGTGAACCATCGCGAGCGCGACGGTGCTACCGAGACCACCGTGCTTGGCCCATTCTATGTCGGCGAACACAAGCCGATGTCGCACGGCGCGGATATTTCCGCCAATCTGCCGGGTGAGCGGATGTTCGTGAAGAGCCGCGTCACGGATCTTGAGGGCAAACCGCTGGCGAACGTCCCGGTGGACGTCTGGCACGCCGACGATGATGGCTATTACGATTCGCAAAAGCCGTCCTATGAGACGCAGGGCCCGTCGTCGCGGGCGCGGTTCATCACCGATGCCGATGGCCGGTTTTTCTTTCGCACCATCCTGCCCTGCAGTTATCCAATCCCGACCGATGGCCCCGTCGGAGAGATGATCCTGCAGACGCGGCGTCATCCGATGCGGCCGGCACATGTGCATTTTCTCGTCGACGCGCCCGGCTACCAGCCGCTGATCACCCACGTCTTTATCGAAGGCGACAAGTACCTCGATTCCGACGTGGTGTTCGGGGTGAAGGACGACCTGATTTCCAAAATCGAGAAACGCAGCGATCCCCTGATGCCCGACGGCAAGCCCGCAGCCGCGCCTTGGCATTTGATGACCTACGATTTTCGAATGAAGCCGGGCGAAGGAACCGCGCCGAAGCCGATGATGGCTGCGCCCGAGGACGCCTGAGAAGGTCGGGGCGCGTTCTGCGAGGAAATCTTGAGGCAGCAAAAATTCGGCTTAAGCGGTCCCCAAGTGCCTGTGATCGGGCAGGGCACCTGGTATATCGACCGCGGAAATCGCAGAAACGCGGTCGCCGCGTTGCGCCGTGGCATCGATCTCGGCATGACCCACATCGACACCGCCGAGATGTATGGCGATGCCGAGTTGGTGATCGCAGAGGCGATCGTCGGGCGGCGCGACGATATTTTCCTGGTCTCGAAGGTTTTGCCGAGCAACGCATCGCGCCGCGGCGCCATCACGGCGTGCGAGCGTTCGCTCGCGCGGCTCAAAACCGACCGGCTCGATTGCTACCTGCTGCATTGGCGTGGGTCGTATCCGCTGGCCGAAACCGTCGCCGCCTTTGAGCAATTGGTCAGCGCCGGCAAAATCCGTTCATGGGGCGTCAGCAATTTCGACACCGACGATCTCAATGAGATGCTGGCCGTCGCCGGCAAGGGCAAGATTGCATGTAACCAGGTGCTCTATCATCTAAAGGAACGCGCGATCGAGCACGCGGTGATGCCGTGGTGCAAGCAGCACGGCGTCGCGGTGGTCGCCTATTCGCCGTTCGGCCACAATGATTTTCCGCAACTGTGCAGCAAGGGCGGTGAGGTGCTGCAGGCGATCGCCAAGGCGCACGGTGCATCGCCACGTCAGGTCGCCCTGAGTTTTCTGACGCGCGAGCCGTCGGTTTACGCAATTCCGAAAGCTTCCACGCCTGAGCACGCCGCTGAAAACGCGGCGGCCGGCAAGTTTGTGCTGAGCAATGACGAAATCGCGGCGCTCGACAAAGCGTTTCCGCGCGGGCCTCGGCCGCGAAGCCTGCCGATGTTGTAGCGGACAGGGTTCTTAACAAAGTGTTTCAGCGGCGACGGCAAGGAGCCGCGCCGGC
>DASXJV010000262.1:0-1788 GCA_036497205.1 Bradyrhizobium sp. | reverse complement strand
AGCGGCGACTATGCCCAGCTGCAGAAGATCTTCGCCAAGCACCTGAGGACGCCGCAGGCGAAGGAGGGCCTCGACGAGCTGTCAGCGCTGGTGAAGAAGGCCGGCCCGGTCTGCCTGCTCTGCTACGAGCGCGACCACGAGCACTGCCACCGGCGCTGGATTGCGGAGATCATCGAGGAGCGGGATCGGGTGAAGATCGAAAACCTTGCAGGAAAGCAAGTTTGATCGTCATGGCCGGGCTCGTCCCGGCCATCCACGTCTTTCCTGCTGTGGAGACAAAGACGTGGATGCCCGGCTCAAGGCCGGGCATGACGAGATCATGTGAGGTGCGCTGCCCTACAGATTGACCGTCCCTTCCATCATGAACACACAGGCTCCGCCCACATGGGACGAGACGATCTTGCCGCCCTGCTTCCGCACGCGTGTCTGCAAAATGCTCGGGCGACCCATGTCGAAGCCCTGCCCGATGGTCATCTTCAATTCGCCGTCGCTGACGCCATCGAGATCGGCGAACAAGGCCGCGGCCGCGGCGGTGGCGCTGCCGGTCGCGGGGTCCTCGGTCAGTCCACTCGCGCCGGGATGGAGCATTCGCGCCTGCACCTCGCACGGCGCCTCGTTCGCGGACACGTCGCGGGTGTAGAAATAAATGGCGTCGTTACCGTCGATCGGCAGCGTGCGGGCAAAGGCCTCGGCATTGGGTTTGGCCCGTCTCAGCGCCTCGCGCGAGGTGGTCTCCACGGCGAGGAAAGGTAATCCGACCGAAATGATATGCGGCTGATGGCGGTCGGTCCGGATATCGGCGGCAGAGAGAGACAGGCAGGCGGCGGCCTTATCGGCCGACACTTGCGTCATTCGCTTCAAGGGCTGCGGCGCCGTCAGCTCGGCATTGGTGACCTTGCCATTCGCGCTGGAGATTTCGACGGGAACAAGTCCCGCCTTCTCCTCGAACAGCAACCGCGCCGGCGGCGTTTTGGCGCGCGAAGCCAGCACGAAGGCGGTACCGACATTGGGATGGCCGGCGAAGGGAATCTCCGACCTCACGGTGAAGATGCGCACTTGGGCATCGTGAGCCTTGTCACCGGGCGGCAATACGAACGTCGTCTCGGAATAATTGAACTCGGTCGCGATCGCCTGCATCGCTTCGGTCGACAATCCCTCGGCATCCAGCACGACCGCGAGCGGATTGCCGCCGAACGCGCGATCAGTGAAAACGTCGACAGTGACGTATCGTCGCTGCAAGATGCCCTCGTTTTGCGTGCAGCCATAACACGGCATCGACGCCGGCTAGAAGCTGAACATTGACCTCGGTGCAATCATCCCAACTGCCAGATCGTCATCGGCTTGTCATAGCCCCTGATCGGCACCTCGCCCAGCGACACCGCGTCACGGCCATCCTCGCCAAGAACATCGCGCACACTCGAAGAGATCAAAAGCTGCGAATTGAAGTCCTTGTTCAGCGCCTCCAGCCGCGCGGCGAAATTCACGGTGTCGCCGATCACGGTGTACTCCTTGCGCCGGGGCGAGCCGATATTGCCGGCGACCACCTCGCCGAAATGAATGCCGATGCCGATCCGCAGCGGCCAGCTAGCGTTCTCGTTGATCCGCTCCATCGCGGCCAGCATCTCCCGCCCCGCCGCGACGGCGCGATGCGCGGGGTCCTCCGCCTCGAACGGCGCACCGAACAGCGCAAGAAACCCATCGCCCAAAAACTTGTTCACGATGCCGCCATGACGGTCGAGAATTTCGACCAGCACCGCAAACGCGCCGTCGAGGCGGTCGACGACGTCC
>DASXJV010000261.1:0-10600 GCA_036497205.1 Bradyrhizobium sp. | reverse complement strand
GCAGGAACTCGACCTCGAGCTTGAATTTTTCGGCAATGCCGCGCCACAGCACCGCGAACTGGCCAGTCTCGGCCATCAAGACCTTGTCGCCGGGCGAGAGCGTATTGACGATCGCAGCTTCCCACGCGCCGGTGCCCGAGGACGGGTAGATGATGACAGGCTGTTTGGTTCGGAAAATGCGTTGGCAGCCTGCCAGCACCGCATGGCCGAGTTCGGCGAATTCAGGTCCCCGATGATCCAGGGTCGGCATATCCATGGCCCGAAGCACCCGGTCGGGCACATTGGTCGGTCCTGGAATTTGTAAGAAATGCCTTCCAGTATGCAGCGTCATCAGGCGTCCTTTCCCGGGAATCTCGATTGCCGGGCTCAAATATCATCATTTGGCGGGCTTGTCCTGCAACCGGCGAACGCCGTCAATCATAACAAGGTTTGGCCCTCCCCTTCCTGTTTATTCCGCAGCAACCGGCCGGCCGGGCGCCAAGAGGCCGTCGCTCTGCTCAAACGGCGTCTCCGGATGCATCATAAACGCCGAGAACCCGCCCACCAGCAGCAATCCCATGGACATCAGGAACGGCAAATACCAGTTGGCCGTAAGATCGATGACGTAACCCGCCACCAATGGCGAAACGATCGCCGCGAAGGCCGAGCCGGTATTCATCAGTCCTGAGGCCGTTCCGGAATATTTCGGCGCGATATCCATCGGCACCGACCAGATCGGGCCGATGATGATTTCGGCAAAGAAAAAACCGCCGGACAAACACAGCGCGACCACCGTGATGTCGTGGCTAAACAGGATCGGAAACAGCGACAGCAAAGCTCCGGCAAAACCGGTAACGATAACACTCAGCCGCGCGACGCGGACGTTACCGGTTCGCTTGAGGATGCCATCGGACAGGATTCCGCCCAGGCTATCCCCGAGCACTCCGGCGAAGAACACGCCCGAAGCGAACAGCGCCGAATTCTTGATATCCAAGTGATAACTGTTCTTGAAGAATAGCGGCAGCCAGTTGAGGTAAAGCCACAGCGTCCAGCCGTAACAGAAATAAGTCAGCGTGACCGGCCACATCCGCCGCAGCAGAGGTCCCCATGGCACCTGCGGCCGCTTGTCCAGCGAGCGTGGCGGAAGCGAAGCCAATTCGGCCTCGGTGATGGCGGGATGATCCTTGGGCTCGTTGCGGAAATACAGCGCCCAGACCACGCCCCAGACCAGGCTGACCAGACCCAGCACGACAAATGAGCCGCGCCAGGTCAACCAGAACATCAAGGTCGCGATCAAAGGCGGCGTAATAGCGTTGCCCAGCCGCGCGAAGGCGTGGGTAATGCCTTGCGCGAAGCCGCGCCTGACGGTCGGCGTCCAATACTGCATTGCGCGGGTCGCGGTTGGAAAGGTTGCGCCTTCGCCGAAGCCGAGCGCGACGCGCGCGACGAACAGTGTCGTCAGGCTGGTGACGAAACCGGTTGCGATGGTCGCGAGCGCCCAGATCATGCCGCACCAGAACAGTGTTTTGCGCGGTCCGAAACGGTCACCGACCCAACCACCGATTACCTGGAACAGCAAATAGGGATAGGCAAAGGCCGAAAAAACCAGGCCAAGCTGCGTATTGCTGAGCTTCAATTCCTTTTGGATTTCGCTTGCAGCAGTGCCGATGTTGACCCGGTCGACATAGGTGATGAAGTACATAATGCACAGCATCGCCAGCACGACATGGGTGGCCTTGAAACGAAGCCGCATGTTCTACCTCCCGGACAGTCCACTTTGTGGTTCGGATCTGCCTAATGGCTCGGGTCTGCTTATCCTTGTGAACCGAATGCGCGTGAGCAATTGCTCAGCTCGATATCACCTTGAGATGCGGCGCGTTGGACTGGCTGCGCTCCTCAAGAAACGTCATCGCCGCCGCCACGCCACCGGCGCGATGCGGCACGCCGGCGAAGGACAATCCCATCTCGACGCCGGTCAGCGCGCCTAACAGCGTGAGTTCGTTGCACTCACCGAGATGACCGATGCGAAACACCTTGCCGGCGAGCTTCGTCAGCCCGGAACCGAGCGACATGTTGTAATTGTCGAGGACAGTCTTGCGGAATTGGTCTGCGTCGTGTCCGGGTGGCATCAGCACGGCCGTCAGAACAGGAGAATACTCCGAAGGCTCCAGACACACCACTTCCAGCCCCCAATGCCGCACCGCCGCGCGGGTGGCAGCCGCGAGGCGCTGATGACGGGCGAATACCGCATCCAGCCCTTCCTCAAGCAGCATCGCGATGGCTTCGCGAAGTCCGTAAAGCAGATTGGTGGCAGGCGTATAAGGAAAGAAGCCGCTTGCATTGGGCTTCAGCATTTCCTCCCAGTCCCAATAAGACCGGGGCATCTTGTTGATCTTGGCCGCGGCGCGGGCCTTCTCCGAGATCGCGTTGAAGCCAAGCCCCGGCGGCAGCATGAAGCCTTTTTGCGAACAGCTTACGGTGACGTCGACCTTCCACTCGTCGTGCCGGTAATCGACCGAGCCCAGCGAGGAGATCGTATCCACCAGCAGCAGCGCGGGATGGCCGACCCTGTCCATCGCAGCGCGGATGTCGCCGACGCGACTGGTCACGCCAGTGGAGGTTTCGTTGTGCACCACCATGACGGCCTTGATCGAATGCGACGAATCCTGCGCCAGCTTGGCCTCGATTGCCGCGGGATCGGCGCCGTGGCGCCAGTCGCCGGGCATGAAATCCACCTCGATGCCCCAGCGCGCCGCCATCTGCCGCCACAGGGTAGCGAAATGGCCGGTCTCGACCATCAATACCTTGTCGCCCGGCGAGAGCGTGTTGACGATCGCGGCCTCCCAGGCGCCCGTGCCCGAAGATGGAAAGATGATGACCGGTCCGGCCGTCTTGAAGATCTTCTGGCTGCCTTCGAAAACCGCCTTTGCCAGTTCGGCAAATTCCGAACTGCGGTGATCGATCACAGGCATGTCCATGGCCCGGAGCACGCGATCCGGAACGGGGCTCGGGCCGGGAATCTGAAGGAAGTGGCGTCCCTGATGCTTTGTCATGATTTCCTCCGTTCCACGATTGGCGGTTGTTACCACCATATTGCATTCAATTTTGGCAGACACAATCAATTTATTGCGTTCAAATTTACCGTCGACGTCCCTGCTTTTACACATTATTGTTCGTTCCATGAAACCTGTGATTCCAAGCGATCCGACCTCCCTGCCGGTCCTACCCGAGGCTGTCGCCGATGCGGGCCGCGAGGAATCCTCGTTGCATGACGAGATTCTCGCGCGATTGCGGGACTATATCGTGGAGGGCAACATCCCAGACGGCGGCCGCGTGCCGGAGCGTCAGCTGTGCGCCATGTTCGGGATTTCCCGCACGCCGTTACGCGAGGCTTTGAAGGTCCTTGCATCGGAAGGGCTGGTCGATCTGCTGCCCAACCGCGGGGCGCGCGTCAGGCAATTGAGCGAGCGCGAGCTGCGCGAGCTCTTTGATGTCATGGGCGGACTGGAGGGTCTTGCCGGACGGCTGGCATGCGAAAACATCGCCGATGAGGAAATTACCGAAATCGAGCGGCTGCATTACGAAATGTACGGCTTCTACCTGCATCGCGACATGCACGGCTACTTCCGGATCAACCAGCTCATCCATCAGAAAATTGTCGAGGCGTCCCGCAACGTTACATTGCTGGCGGCTTATGCCAACTTCGCCGGGCGGATTCGCCGGATTCGCTACTCCGCCAATTTTGCCCGCAAACGCGAGCGCTGGGGCGAAGCAATGCGCGAGCATGAAATCATCCTGGATGCGCTGCGACGGCGCGCAGGCAGCGAGCTCAGCGACATCCTCTTCCTTCATCTGCGCAACAAGCAGACCGCCGCGATCGAGCATTTAACCGAAACAGATGCCGCTCTCTCTCCGCCCGTTCCGGCGTGATCCGCGATCGTCCTCGGCGTAATACTCAATTTTGAATTCAAAAATTTGAAGAAGCCAAAAATAATTGCATTTCGCGGGCTTTCGAATTAGGGAGCAGAAACGCAAGTCTTTGTCGCGGCTGACTGGGGTTCCAGATGACGAATTCAGGCTTCCCGCGGCTTGAACAGCGGCTCCGGTCGAATATCACCGGCGACGTCTTCTTCGATCCGTTTAACCGCGGCCGCTATGCGACCGACGCTTCGTTCTATCAGATGTTGCCGCTTGGCGTGGTGGTCCCCCGGACCATGGACGAGGCGCTGCGGGCGCTCAGCATCGCCCGTGACGAAGGCAGGACCGTCACGCCGCGCGGCGGCGGTACGTCGCAATGCGGCCAGACCGTCAATGACGGCGTCGTCATCGACCTTTCCAAACATCTGAACCGCATCGTCTCGCTTGACGTCGAAAAACGTACCTGCGTGGTCGAACCGGGGATCGTGCTCGACGACCTGAACCGGCAGCTTAAGAAACATGGCCTGTGGTTTCCGGTCGATGTTTCCACCGCCTCGCGCGCCACCATCGGCGGCATGGCCGGCAACAATTCCTGCGGCGGACGCTCGTTGCGCTACGGCACCATGCGCGACAACACGCTGTCGATGGACGTAGCACTAGCCGACGGCACCCTGCTCCATTTCGGCGAGGTGCCGCGCGATCTCGCGCAAGTGAATTCGAGCAACAGCGGACTCGATCTGTTTCGCGACATGCTTGATCTCGGCGAGCGCGAGGCGGTCGAGATCGCCAAGAAATTTCCAAAAGTGCAGCGCCGCGTCGGTGGCTACAATCTCGATGCGCTGGTGCCGCGCAACGCCGCCAATAACATGGCGCATCTGCTGGTGGGGTCGGAGGGCACGCTTGCCTTCACTACACAGGTTGAACTGAAGCTGTGGCCGGTTATCCGCAACAAGGTCCTGGGCGTCTGCCACTTCGGCAGCTTCTACGAGGCGATGGATGCCGCACAGCATCTGGTAAAGCTTCGCCCGATCGCGGTGGAACTGGTGGATCGTACCATGCTCGCGCTCGGCCGCGATATTGCGATGTTTCAGTCCATCATTGCTACGGCGGTACGCGGCGATCCCGATGCTGTCCTGATCGTCGAGTTTGCCGAGGAGGATCAGACCGAAAACGTCAGGCGATTGAAGCAGATTGGCGAGGTGATGGCCGACCTTGGCTTTGGCTGGGACCAACCCAAACGCAAATGGGGCGGCGTGGTCGAGATAACGGAGCCGGCGCTGCAGACCGGGATCGCCGAGTTTCGCGCTGCCGGCCTGAACGTCATGATGTCGATGAAACAGGAGGGCAAGCCGGTCTCGTTCGTCGAGGATTGCGCGGTGCCGCTGCCGCATCTCGCTGACTATACCGAGCGGCTCAACGGCATCTTTGCCAGGCACGGCACAAGCGGCACCATGTATGCTCATGCCTCGGAAGGCTGCCTGCATGTGCGCCCGGTGCTTAACATGAAACTTGAAAAGGATGTCAAGGCGATGCGCGCCATTGCCGAAGAAACCTTCGCGATGGTGCGCGAATACAAGGGTTCACATTCCGGCGAGCATGGCGACGGCATCGTGCGATCGGAGTTTCACGAGGCCATGTTCGGCCCGCGCATCGTCAGCGATTTCAGGGAGGTCAAGCACCGCTTCGATCCGGGCAACGTGCTCAATCCCGGCAAGATCGTCGACGCTCCCAAGATGGACGATCGCTCGCTGTTTCGCTATCCGCCGGGCTACCGCGTCGGCGAATTCAAAACGGCACTTGACTGGTCGGCTTATCCGGGCGTCGGCGGCGGCTTCCAGGGCGCGGTCGAGATGTGCAACAACAATGGCGCATGCCGCAAACTCGAAGGCGGCGTGATGTGTCCATCCTATCGCGCCACCCGCAACGAGAAAGACGTGACGCGCGGACGGGCCAATACGCTGCGGCTTGCGATCTCCGGCCAGTTGGGCCCAGACGCGTTGGCGTCAGATGAAATGGCGGAGACGCTAAAGCTCTGCGTGTCCTGCAAGGCCTGCCGCCACGAATGCCCTACCGGCGTCGACATGGCCAAGATGAAGATCGAGGTTCTCGCCGCGCGAGTATCGAAGCACGGTCTTTCCCTGCGCGATCGGCTGGTGGGCTATCTCCCCCGCTATGCGGCGCTGGCGTCGCGCTTTGCCCCGCTCGCCAATTGGCGCAACAACAGCCCCTTGTTGCGAATGCTGTTCGAAAGAGTGGCCGGCATCAGTGCGCAGCGCGCGTTGCCGGAGTGGCGGCGCGATGTGTTCAAGTCTGACGTCGAGGCGACAGGCCCGGTCGATGGCCGTGAGGTCGTGCTGTTCGCCGACACGTTTAACCGCGCCTACGAGCGTGAAAACCTCGACGCCGCGGTACGCGTGCTGGTCGAGGGCGGATACCGTGTCCACATTCCAAAGCCGGCGGATAAAGGCAGGCCGTTGTGCTGCGGGCGGACGTTTCTTTCGGCGGGCCTGGTTGATCACGCACGCACTGAGCTCGACCGGCTGGTCGCTACTTTCGCGTCGTTCGCCTCGCGTGGCGTGCCAATCGTCGGTCTGGAGCCGAGTTGTCTATTGACGCTTCGCGACGAGCTTCTGTCGCTACGCTCCGACGCGACAGCGAAAAGCATCAGCGCGCACGCACTGTTGTTCGAGGAGTTTCTGGTCCGCGAGGCCGAGGCCGGCCGCCTGCGGCTGCCGCTTGGTCCTGTCACCGGGAAAGCTTTGGTGCACGGCCACTGTCATCAAAAATCGTTCGGCGCGTTCAAACCGGTCGAGCAGGTGCTTCGGCTGGTTCCCGATTTGAATGTCGAAATCATCGAGTCGAGCTGTTGCGGCATGGCCGGCGCCTTCGGCTACGGCGCAGATACCTATCAGGTCTCGATGGACATGGCCGAACTCTCTCTATTGCCAGCGGTCAAGCGCGCGGATGCTGCGACGCTGATCGTCGCCGACGGCACCTCGTGCCGGCACCAGATCAAGGATGGCGCCCAGCGCGGCGCCCTTCACATCGCGCGCGTGCTGGCGATGAGCCTCGACAACGCGCGATCCAACCCAACTCCCTCCCCTATCGCAAAGGAACCCATTTATGGCTGAACTGACCCTCGACGTCGCCCGCAAGATTCTCGACGCTGCGCTTGCCAAGGGCGTCGAGAAGAAACTGAAACCCCTGGTCGTTACCGTTCTCGATGCGCGCGGCTGCGTCAAAGCCTCCGCGGCACAGGACGGCACCAGCCTGATGCGCGGCGAGGTTGCCCATGGCAAGGCCTACGGCGCACTGGCATTGGGCATGGGATCGAGGGCGCTGTTCCAGCGTGCCCAGGAGCAGGCCTATTTCATCGGCGCGGTGAATACGCTGGCGCAGGGCCGGATGGTGCCGGTACCCGGCGGCGTGCTCATTCAGGACGGAGGCGTTCTGCTCGGTGCCGTCGGAATCAGCGGCGACACCTCCGACAATGACGAGGCCTGCGCGATCGCGGGCATCGAGAGCGCGGGATTGAAGGCGAATGCGGGGTAGCTACTTACCCAGTCACACCCACATCGTCGTCCCGGCGAACGCCCTAGGGCGAACGCCGGGACGACTGCGCTAGAATCACTTCCCCGGCCATGACGGCTTGCGCTTTTCGCCGAAGGCCTTGAGGCCTTCCTTGGCGTCCTCCGTCATCGCCAGCAATGCGATCTGGCTTTCGGTGTAGGCGATGCTTTCATCGAACGCCATCGAGGCGATCGCGCGCATGGCATATTTGCCGCGGCGGATGGCGGTCGGCGACTTGTCGACGATGCGGCCGATCAGCCAGTCGACCTTGGCGTCAAGTTCGGCTGCTGGCACCACATAATTCAGAAGTCCGGCGGCTAGCGCGGTCCTCGCGTCGAACGGTTCACCAGTCAGCGCCCACTCGTTGATCAGCCGCCGCGGCGCGATCGATTGCAATAGGCTCATCACCTGCATCGGGAACACGCCGACCTTTACTTCAGGCAACCCGAACGTCACATGGTCTGCCGCAACCGCCATGTCGGTCATGCACAACAGGCCCATGCCGCCGGCCATGCAGACGCCGCCCACCCGCGCGATCGCCGGCTTGGTGGCGTTCTGCGACAGCCGCAGCAAATCCGCGTAGTCGACATTCGGCTTGGCGAAATCGAAAGCGAAGGCAGCCCCGGTGTGCTGCAAATCAGCCCCGGCACAAAACGCCTTGTCGCCCGCGCCGGTCAGGACGATCACGCGCACATCCGGATCGTCAAGCGCGTCGCGATAGCCTCGCACGATGCCGGCGACCACGTCGCCATTGATAGCATTACGCTTCTCCGGCCGGTTGATGGTGATCCAGAACGCCTGCCCGCGCTTTTCCAGCACCACGCTGTTGTTGTCAGTCATTGCCTGCTCGCCTCGCCTGCTGTCGGCGGACATTAACGGCATGATGGCGGCAGACCGCAAGGTGGATTTAAGTAACCGGGATCGCTGATCGAGCAGCCTTTTTCACCCAGACCTTGTTGTCGTGGAATGCTGCACCGCCGACTGGCGCGACTGCCTCGGCGCCCGTGAGTGTATTGATGCCGCGGCCGCCGATGTGGGCGCGGTTTGGGTGAATCGATTCCGCGATCAGCACTCCGCGGCGCAGGCCATCGGATAATCTTGCGGTCAGCGTCGTTTCGCCGCGCGTGTTGCCCAGGGTAACCGCGTCGCCATCGGCGATCCCTAGCGAAGCAGCGTCGGCTGGGTGCATCATCACGGTCGGCGCGCCTTCGCGCGCCTGCGACGATGGCGTTTCGTTGAAGCTGGTGTTGAGGAAGCTCCGCGACGGGCTGGTCGCCAGCCGGAACGGATGCGCCTCGTCAGCCTCCTCGATAATGGTCCAGTGATCCGGCAGCGACGGCATCTTATCCCATGCGCCCATCAGTCCGGCGTTGCCGATAGGAGGGTGCGCCCAATCCGCCCTGAAGTGGAACTTGCCGTCGGCATGCGCGAAGCCGTCGAGGTAGTGCGCGGTGCGAAAATCCGGCTGGATGTCGCGCCACAGATCGGCTTCCAGCGTCTCGATGTCGCCATGGCCGCTCTTTCTGAGGGTGGCGTCGATCAACTCGCGCGGCGACATTTCGAATCCGGGATGCACGGCGTTGAGGCGGCGGCCGAGGCCCTGCAGCACGTCGTGATTTGAGCGGCACTCGCCCGGCGGATCGATCAGCTTGGCGCCGACCGAAATATGCTGGTGGCCGCCACCGTAATAGAGATCGTCGTGCTCCATGAACATGGTCGCGGGAAGCACAATGTCCGCCATCTGCGCGGTCTCGGTCATGAACTGCTCATGCACCGCCATGAACAGGTCTTCGCGCGCAAATCCCTGGCGCACTAGCGCCTGCTCCGGCGCCACCGTCATCGGATTGGTGTTCTGAATCAGCATCGCCTTGACCGGCGGCCCGCCTCTCAGCGCCTCCGCGTCTCCGGTCAGGATGCGCCCGATTTGCGATTGATCAAGCACCCGCGTGGTGTGGTCGATGGCGTCATGGCCCTCGATCAGCGATTCATTGAACTTCCAGATCGCGTAATTGTTGAAAAACGCGCCGCCGCCTTCGTATTGCCAGGCACCCGTCACGGCCGGAATGCACAGCGCCGCGTGCATTTGCGCCGCGCCGTTGCGGCTGCGGGTAAAGCCGTAGCCGAGGCGGAAGAACGAGCGTTTTGTCTGACCGATCAGGCGGGCAAAGGCCTCGATCTCCTCCACCGGCACGCCTGATATCGATGAGGCCCATTCCGGCCTGCGAGTCGCAAGATGCGCCTCGAGCTCAGCCGGACAATCGGTATAGCGTTCGAGATACGCCCTATCAGCATAACCGTCGCGGAACAGCACATGCATGACGCCGCAGGCGAAGGCGCCGTCGGTGCCGGGCCGCAGGATGATCTTGATGTCGGCCTGCTTCATGGTGTCGTTGTTGTAGATATCAACAGCCGCGATTTTGGCGCCGCGTTCCTTGCGGGCCCGCATCGCGTGCGTCATCACGTTGACCTGGGTATTCACCGGATTGGTGCCCCAGATCACGATCAGGTCGGAGACGCCCATCTCGCGCGGATCGACGCCGGCGATCTTGCCGGTGCCGACGGCAAATCCGACGCGAGCGACGTTCGCGCAGATGGTGCTGTAAAAGCGGGAATATTTCTTCACATGGGCAAGACGGTTGATGCCGTCGCGCATAACAAGGCCCATGGTGCCGGCATAATAATAGGGCCACACGGATTGCGCACCGAACTCGCGCTCGGCCGCGTTGAACCGATCAGCGATCTCGTCCAGCGCCTCGTCCCACGAAATCCGCGCGAATTGACCGGATCCCTTCGGCCCGGTTCGGCGCATGGGGTGCATCAGCCGCTCGGCGTGATGAATGCGCTCGGCATAGCGCGCGACCTTGGCGCAGACGACGCCTGCGGTATAGCTCTGCAGCTTGGAGCCGCGCACCCGGCCGATGGAGGAATTATCGATCACCTCGATATCGAGGGCACAGGCCGACGGGCAATCATGCGGACAGGTGGAATGCCGGATCTCGATTTTTGTCTGTTGGTTCATGCCGCCAAAGGTACCATCAAATGCCGAGGCAGCCGAGCGCATTTATCCGGCACTCCGCAGCGAAATCCGCGAGCGTGCTATGCATTATGAACTGAGATAAGCCCCGCCATTGGC
>DASXJV010000260.1:0-9815 GCA_036497205.1 Bradyrhizobium sp. | reverse complement strand
AGCCATTCTGCAGCCGCTATTCCGCAGGCGCCTCGATCGCGCCAGCCTCGGATCGCCGCCGCAGCCGATCGATCAGGAGGTAGATCACGGGCGTCGTGTACAGCGTCAATATCTGCGATACGAACAACCCGCCAATGATGGTGATGCCGAGCGGCCTGCGCAGTTCGGTGCCGGGACCGGTGGCGATCACCAGCGGTATACCTGCGAAAAGTGCTGCCATCGTCGTCATCAGAATGGGCCGGAACCGCACCCTGCACGCCTCGAAGATGGCCTCGGCCGATGACAATCCGCGGTGGCGTTCCGCGTCCAGCGCGAAATCCACGATCATGATGCCGTTCTTCTTGACGATACCGATCAGGAGGATGATTCCGACGAAGGCAATGATCGTCAGCGGCGTGTTGGTAATCTGCAGGGCCAAGAGCGCGCCGAGCCCCGCCGAAGGCAAGGTCGAAATAATGGTTAGCGGATGGGCGAGGCTTTCGTAGAGCACGCCGAGCACGATGTACATCGCCAGTAGCGCGCCGAGGATCAGCAATGGCTGCCGCCCGCTGGTTTTATTGAAATCGCCGGCGTTACCATCGAAACTGCCGCGAATGCCCTCGGGCATATGCAATTCCTCCACCGCGCGCTGGATGTTGGTCGTGGCGACCTCGAGCGGCACATCTGGGAGGAGATTGAACGACACCGTCGTCGATGGAAACGACTGCGAATGAAAGACCGCGAGCGGCGACAACCCGCGTTGGTAATGAACAACAGTGGATAGCGGTACCTGTGCGCCATTGGCGCCGGCGACGAAGATATGTTCCAGGTTGGACGGATCGCTCTGGAATTTCGGATCGATCTCCAGCACCACCATGTACTGGTTGCGCTGGGTGTAGATGATCGAGATCTGCCTCTGGGAGAACGCGTTATTCAGTGCGTTGTCGATGTCCTGCACGCGAACGCCAAGGCTCGAGGCCTTTTGTCTGTCGATCGCCAGCGTCAGTTGCAGCCCGCCGGGATCGCGGTCGCTGGAAACGTCGGTAATGCCCTCGATCGTCTCCATGCGTTTGCCGACGATCGGAGCCCATTTCTGCAACAGATCGAGGTCGGTGCTCGACAGCGTATATTGATAGTCGGAATCGCTCTGTCGCCCGCCGGCGCGGATATCCTGCGCCGCGAACATGAACAGCCGGATGCCCGGAACATGATAGAGGTTTTTGCGCAGTCGATCGATCACCTGTGCCGTGGTCAATCCACCCCGCTCTTCGCGTGGCTTGAGGCTGATGAACATCGTGCCGCGATTAGAACCCGCGCCGCCGGGGCCACCGCCTCCGCCAAGCACCGACCCCATCCCCGCAACGGCCGGATCGGCCAGCACGATGTCCGCGAGCTGCTGCTGAAGCCCAAGCATCGACTGAAACGAGATATCGGCGGATGCGCGCGTCGAACCGATCACAAAGCCGCTGTCGTCGACCGGGAAATAGCCCTTCGGGGTCTTGATATAGAGCGTCACCGTCAACGCTATCGTTGCGAAGAAAACGATCAAGGTCAAAAACGGGAAACCAAGCACCACGCGCAACGTGCGCACATAGAACGATACGATGCGCGACAATGCACCTTCGACGACCCGGTCGAGCCAGGTAGCGTTATCGGAAGTTGCTGCCTTGATGTAATGGGCGCAAATCATCGGCGTTATCGTCAGCGACACCACAGTGGAAACCACGATGGCAAACGTCAGGGTCAGCGAAAATTCCCGCAACAGCCGGCCGACGATCCCGTCCATGAGAATTAGCGGTGTGAACGCGGCAATCAGCGACAGACTGATCGACAACACCGTAAACCCGATTTGCTTGGCGCCTTCGAGCGCCGCCTGATAGGGCCGCATGCCATGCTCGAGGTTGCGGTACATGTTCTCGATCATGACGATAGCGTCATCGACCACAAAGCCGACGGAAATCGCCAGCGCCATCAGCGACAGATTGTCGATCGAGAAACCGGCGAGCCACATGCCGGCAGAGGTCCCGGCCAAAGCCAGTGGCACGGAGACCCCTGCCGCGATGGTCGGCGTGATCCGGCGCAGAAATGCGAACACCACCAGCATAACGAGAAGCACGGTCGCCAGCAGCGTCAGCTGCATGTCCTGGACACTGGCGCGGATGGTCCCGGTGCGATCGACAAGGGTCGAAATTTCGACGCCGCCCGGAATCCACTGCTTCAGTTCGGGTATCAACGCCCTGACCCGATCGACGGTATCGATGACGTTGGCGTCCCCCTGCTTGGTAATCTGGATCAGCACCGCCGGTTGCTTGTTGAACCAGGCAATCGACCGGCTGTTGCGGACGGAATCTTGTACTGCTGCCACGTCCGAGAGTCGGACAAAATTGCCGTTCGAGCTTTTGATCAGGATGTCGCGGAATTCGGCCGCCGTTCGCATTTGCTTGTTGACCGACAAGGTTTCGCTCTGGCGGCCGCCATTGAAGATGCCTACGGGCCCCAACGGATTGGCATTGATGATCGCGAGCCTGACATCGTCGGTTGCAATGCCGCCGTTGGAGAGAGCGACCGGGTTGAGCGCGATCCGGACCGCGGGTTGATCGGCTCCGCTGACGGTGACTTCTCCGACGCCCGGGACCTGCGAAATGCGCTGTGCGATCACCGTGTCCGCAACGTCATAGATCGCGCTTGACGATATCGTCTTCGACGTCAGCGCCAGCACGAATACCGGCGACGCCGCGGTATTGGCTTTGCGGAAGCGTGGCAAACTCGGCAAATCGCTCGGCAAATCCGCGAGCGACGCGTTGATCGCGGCTTGCACGTCGCGCGCGGCCCGGTCGATGTTGCGGCCGATGGCGAATTGCAACTGGATGCTGGTCGTGCCCAGCGAGCTTGTCGACGTGATATGGTCGAGGCCCGCGATCTCGCCGAGCCTTCGTTCCAATGGCGCGGCAACGGTCGCCGCCATCACGGAAGGGTCCGCGCCCGGCCGCGTCGCGGATACCCGGATCATCGGAAAATCGACGTTGGGAACCGCGGCCACCGGGAGAAATTCGAAGGCCACCGCGCCGATCAGAAAAAGCCCGATCGCCAGCAGCGTAGTGCCGACCGGCCGACGAATGAACGGCTCCGAGATCGATGCCATCACTGCATCCCCTCGGTGGCTCCCGCGACCGGTCGTGGGTCAGGCCCTGCCGGTGGCACTGCCCTCTCGATCCGCCGGTTGAGCCGGTCGAGCGCAAGATAGATCACCGGAGTCGTGTAGAGCGTCAGCAGCTGGCTCAGCAGCAGCCCGCCGATGATCGAAATGCCCAGCGGGAACCGCAACTCGGCGCCGGTGCCGCTTTGCACCGCCAACGGCAGCGCGCCGAACAATGCCGCCAGCGTCGTCATCATGATCGGGCGAAAACGCAAGAGACAGGCCTGCACGATCGCATCCGTCGCGGACATGCCCTGTTGCCGCTCCGCCTCGAGCGCGAAGTCGATCATCATGATGGCGTTCTTCTTGACGATGCCCATCAAGAGAATGATGCCAATCAGGCCGATCACCGACAGATCCTGTCCGAACAGCATCAGCGCGAGAATGGCGCCGACGCCCGCCGATGGCAGTGTCGAGAGAATGGTGATCGGGTGAATGTAGCTTTCATAGAGCACGCCGAGCACGATGTAGATGGTGACGAGCGCAGCCAGGATCAGCCACGGTTGTCCCGCCAGCGATTTTGAGAACTCGGCGGCATCGCCGGCATAAATGCCGACGATGCTGCCGGGCATGCCGATGCGCGTTTCGATTGATTTGACGGCGTCGAAGGCGTCGCCAAGCGCAGCACCCCGCGCGAGGTTGAAGCTGAGCGAGACGGCCGGAAATTGTGCCTGATGCGAAATCGCCAGCGGGGCCGTCGTACGTATCAGGGTCGCGACTGCCGAAATCGGCACCTGCCCGGCAGGGCCACCAACAATGGCGCTGGCTGCGCCGGGAACGTAGAGCTTCGAGAGGATCGACGGATCGCGCTGGTACATCGGCAGGGCTTCCAGCACCACCCGATACTGGTTAGCCTGTCCGTAAATGGTCGAAATCTGCCGTTGCGCGAAGGCATCATTCAGCGTGTCGGTTACCACTTGCAGGCTGACGCCGAGCTGACCGGCGCGCTGACGATTGACGTCGAGCGCCGCGCGCAATCCACCATCCTGGGCTTCCGAAGAGACGTCGCGGAACAACGGATCGCGGCGCAGTTCGGCGACTAGATGGTTGGCCCACAGCATCACCAGCGCGGAATCGGTGCCGGTCAGCGTGTACTGGTACTGCGAGCGGCTGGACTGCGTGCTGATCTGTACGTCCTGTACCGGCTGAAAATAGATCGTCATGCCCGGGATCGACGCTGTCAGCTCCTTCAGGCGCGCGACCACGACGGAAACGTCGTCGCGTCTTTCCCCGCGCGGCTTCAGCGTCATCACCAGACGGCCGACATTGGTGGTCGGGTTGACCGAACCCGCGCCGATCACGGAGACGACGCCGACCACATCCGGATCGGCCTTGATCGCGTCCGCAGCCTTGGTCTGCCGGCTTTGCATTTCCGCAAAGGAGACGTCAGGACCGGCCTGGGTCACCGCGGTGATGGATGCCGTGTCTTGCAAAGGCAGGAAGCCTTTGGGCGCCACCACATACAGGATCAGCGTCGCGGCAATCGTCACGAAGGTGACCACCAACGTCGCGCGCTGGCGCTCAAGCACCCACAATAGCGTGCGATGATAGAACCCCACCATCCGGTCGATGCCACGGCTAGTCGCTGCAAGGCCGGGGACCGCAATTTCCTCGCCGACGTGCTTCAATAGCCGCGAGCACATCATTGGCGTCAGCGTCAGCGATACAATCGCCGATGTCACCACCGCGATCGTCAATGTCAGCGCGAATTCGCGAAACATGCGTCCGACCAGTCCCGACATGAACAACAGCGGGATGAACACGGCAATCAACGACACCGTCAGCGAAATCACCGTAAAGCCGATTTCGCTGGCGCCCCTGAGCGAGGCCTCCATTGCGGTCTCGCCGTTCTCCATGTGGCGAACGATGTTTTCGATCATCACGATCGCGTCGTCGACCACGAATCCGGTGCCGATCGTCAAGGCCATCAGCGACAGGTTATCGAGGCTGAACCCTGAAAAATACATGATGCCGAAGCTCGTGATCAGCGACAGCGGCAGCGCCACGCCGGCGATCAGCGTGGCGCGCAAGGAACGAAGAAACAACAGCACCACAAGTGTGACCAGCACCACGCTCAGAACCAGCGTGAACTGCACGTCATTCACGGAAGCACGAATGGTAACCGTCCGGTCGCTGACCACGGTCAGGTTCACACCGGCCGGGATTGCGCGCTGCACTTTTGGTATCTCGGCCCGGATCTGACGGACGACTTCGATCACGTTGGCGCCAGGTTGCCTCTGGATATCGATGATGACCGCCGGTGTGCCCTGGTACCAGCCGCCGGTGCGATCGTTCTCCAGCCCATCGACGATGACAGCGACGTCGCCGATGGTGACCGGTGCACCGTTGCGGTAGGCAATGATGATGGGTTTGTAGGCCTCGGCCGCCGCGATCTGGTCGTTGGCGGCAATGGTGTAGGCCTGTTGCGCGCCGTCGAGCGATCCCTTGGGTCCGGAGACGTTGGCGCCCGCGATCGCGCTGCGCAAATCCTCCATCGCAATGCCATAGGCAGCTAACCGCGCCAGATCGGCCTGGACCCGCACCGCCGGCTTTAGGCCGCCCAGCACCGCGACGCGTCCCACCCCGGAAATCTGGCTGAGGCGCTGCGCAAGAATGGTGTCGGCGAGATCGCTCATGGTGCGCAGCGAAATCGTCTCCGACGTCAAGGCGAGGGTCAAAACAGGGGCGTCCGCGGGATTCACCTTGGCGTAGGTCGGCGGATACGGCAGATTTTTCGGCAGCACTCCGGCGGCGGCGTTGATCGCAGCCTGCACATCCTGGGTGGCGCCGTCGATATCGCGATTGAGATCGAACTGCAGGGATATCTGGCTGACGCCGAACGAACTCGTAGACGTCATCGACGACAGCGATGGGATCTGCCCGAGCTGACGCTCGAGCGGCGCGGTAATCAGCGAGGCGATCACGTCGGGACTGGCGCCCGGCAATTGGGTGGTCACCTGTACCGTTGGAAAATCGACCTGCGGCAGCGCCGATACCGGCAGAGCCCAATAGCCAAGCGCACCACCGATCAACAGTGCGATCCCCAAGAGCGAGGTCGCGATCGGACGACGAATGAACGGTTCAGAGACGCTCATGGGTGCGTGCTCATGGCTGCGAAGTCAAACATTCAAGCGGCGAATTTTGGGGTCATGGCTGCGACTTCGCTCCGCTGCCTGACTGATCGCTCCTTTGCGCTGGTCCAGTTTGACCCTTTTGATCCCCCTCGCCCGGACCGCGCTCGCCCTTCTTGCCTTGGCCGCCTTTGCCTTGACCGTCCTTAGCTTGAGCGTCCCTGCCCTGTGCGCCCCTGCTGTTCTTTTTGCGCGGTGCCAGATCGGCCGTCGGTGTCTGCTCGTCCTTGCCGATGATGACCTTGGCGCCATCGGACAGGTTGGCAAAGCCGGTCGTCACCACGCGATCGGCGGGCGACAATCCGCTCGCTATGACGGCATCCGTTTCGTTCTGCTGCGTCACCACAACCGGTTTCGCTGTTACAATCTCGCCCTCGCCAATGACGTAGCTGAACGTCCCCGCAGGACCGCGCTGAACCGCCGAGGTCGGTACGACAATCGCCTGCGAGAGGGTGTCGACCTTGAGCCGCACATTGACGAATTGGCCCGGCCATAGCTGAAAACTGGCATTGGGAAATTCAGCCTTGAGCTTGAGCGTCCCGGTGGTCTGGTCGACCTGATTGTCGATGCCCCTCAACGTACCTGTATCGATAACCGTAATCCCGTCATTGCCGAAGACATCGACGGTCAGCGCGCCTTTGCTGGAGGCGGCATTGACCCGCACGATCTGCTGCTGCGGAAGACTGAACTGCACCGCGATGGGTTGCAGCTGGGTGATGACGACTAGACCGGTGACATCAGAGGCATGGATGATGTTGCCTTGATCGACCTGGCGCAGACCGGCGCGGCCCGACAGCGGCGCAATGATCTTGGTGTAGCCGAGCATCGCCTGCATGTTGTCGATCGCCGCCTGATCGGCGTTCACCACCGCTTCCTGCTGGGCGACGACGGCGCGTTGGGTATCGTACTGCTGCTTGGAGCCGGCGTTGGAGGCGGAAAGTTGCTGATAGCGCGCGAGATCGAGGCGCTGATTTGCAAGTTGCGCTTCATCCTGCGCCTTCTTGGCGACGGCCTGATCGAACTGCGCCTTGTAGATCACAGGATCGATCTCGGCGAGAACGTCGCCCTTCTTGACGTCCTGCCCTTCCGTGAAATTGACCGCGATCAATTTGCCGTCGACCTGGGAGCGCACCAACACGTTGTTCAGCGCGCGGACGGCGCCTACGCCGTCGAGATAAACCGGCACGTCCTGAATGCGCGGTGTCGCGGCCAGCACGGGCACGGGGAGATCGGGAGTTGCCCGGTTCGCAGCCTTCTTCTGCAGCGATGTCCAGGCGATATAGCCGAGGCCGCCAAGGATCAGCAGTGTAATCGTTATTGAAACGGTTCGACGGCGCCCGCGCGAGGCCACGCGGGCAACGCGGTCGCCCGCGATCTTCGCGGTTTCGTTCATGTCCGGCTTAAAGAGCATTGACCGGCTTCTCCATTCTCGGCTCCCAACCGCCCCCCAGCGCCTGGTAGAGGCTTACAAACGCCAACAATCGGGCAAGCTGGGCCTGCCAAAGCACATCTTCCGCCTGAAACAGCGTCAGTTGGGTGTTTAGCACAGTTACGATATCCGCGGTCCCTGCCCGAAGCTGCTGTTCTGACAATTGAAACGCCCGCCGCGAGGCTGCCACCACCTCGCGCTGCAGCCGCAACTTCTCGGTGCTCTGACGTATCGAAACCAAAGCGTTATCGACATCGGCAAACGCCGAGACCACCGTCTTGCGGTAGGCCTGCAGCAATTCGTCCTGCCTGGCCTTGGTGAACTCGAAATTGCCGAGAATTCTTCCGCCATCGAAGATCGGCTGCGTCAGGCCGCCGACCATGCTGAAGAACGCCGCGTGGGGCTGGAACAGCGACACCAGCGCCGAGCTTTGATAGCCGCCCTGCCCGGTCAACTGGATGCTTGGGAAGAACTGCGCGCGGGCGTTTCCGACACTGGCCGTAGCAGAAGCGAGTTGCGCTTCCTGGCGTCTGACATCCGGGCGCTGCGTCAGCAACTCCGACGGAAGACCTGGTGTCACTCGTGGCGACGATATCTGGTTCATCGAGCCACCGGTCACCTTTACGCTTTCCGGCGGCCGCGATACCAGCGTCGCCAGCGCATTGATGTTCAGCGCCAGGGTTTGCCGCAGCGGCGGAACGGAGGCTTTCTGATTGGCGACAACCGCTTCCTGTTGGGCCACATCGAGATCGGTCCCGGTGCCGGCTTTGTACCGTTGCTTGATCGCCTCTAGTATGCGTGTCGCGCTAGCGATGTTTTGTTCGGCGGTGCGAATCCGGTCCTGCGAGGCGAGTACCTGAAAATAGGCATTGGCGACGCTGGTGAGCGTCGTGAGTGCCACCACATCGCGATCGAAACGGTTCGCGATTGCGGTTTCCTCGGCCGCCTGCGTGGCATCGCGGTTCTTGCCCCAGAAATCGAGTTCATAGCTGGCGCTAAGCGATGCCGAATAGTTGACGACCTCACGGCCGCCTATGCTCAATCCGCTGGCGCTTGAGCCGGATGTCCGGGAATAGGCCTCCGAACCTGAGCCGCTGAGGCTCGGCAGGAGCGCGGCGCCAGCGATTCGCGCCTGTGCGTCGGCCTGAATAAAACGCGCGGTCGCCGCCGCAACGTCCAGATTGACCTTCTGGGCTTCCTCCATCAGATCAGTCAATTCCGATGACCGAAATCCGCGCCACCAGTCCAGCGTTGGCGGCGCATCCTTCACGGTCAACCGCGCGGCTTTGTATCCATCGGGAATGTCCAGCGCCGGATCGGGCAGATCCTTCGTTAGAAGGCACCCGGCAGAACTGGCAACAATACAAAGTGCCGCGAGCCATCTCGCCGCACGATCCAGGCAAGGGAAGGCAGCAAGCAGGCCGTCGACGGCAACCCCCGTGAATTTGTGGCTCACATCCGCCCTCCGCCGGGCAAAATGCCCGGCATCTGACTCTGCGAGAACCGCCAGACCGATTCGCGGATGACCCTTCTTTTGACTGTCTGCGAGACGTTCACCGGGGTGATGCTTCCTCTGGAACCTGATCGCCATACTAGCCGCGGGATCACCGCGCGGACAGTGCTGTTCCTCTCTCTGTCCGTGAGTATTGCTGAATTCAGCACAATGAGTGACGACAGGAACCGCAGACTTTCCCATATTCTATTGGGCTGTTTGCGGGTTGCCGCCATCGGGGAATGCAGCAATGTTACCAAGATTTCATATTGCTGGATGTTGCTGGGCTAACCAAAGACGTGAGGCTCGTCGCTTCCCGCATCGCTGCCCCGGCTGAAACTTTGGCCCCAACGCACCGCCAAACCGGGCGCAAAACCGGCTTTCACTTTTGCCGGGCGCGCTCTAGGGTCGTTGCCTCATTTGGCAGCAGAACTGGTAAGATTTCCCGCTCATGAACATCGATAATGACGTCGTCGAGGCGATCGGCAACACGCCCCTCATCAAACTGAAACGTGCCTCCGAAGAAACCGGGTGCAATATTCTCGGCAAGGCCGAGTTCATGAATCCGGGTCAGTCCGTGAAGGATCG
>DASXJV010000259.1:0-8733 GCA_036497205.1 Bradyrhizobium sp. | reverse complement strand
TGCCCATGGTGTTGCAGTGGCCAACCGACGGTGCCGACGAGGCCACGATGTTCATGAACTCCTCGTAGTCGATCTCGCCGCCGGCAAGACGCTCGCGCGCTTTCCACACCACGGTTCCGGAACCGCTGCGCTCGCCATTGTACCAACCGTTCAGCATTGGCCCACCGGACAACACGATCGCCGGTAAATTGACCGTTGCCGCTGCCATCAGGCAGGCGGGTGTGGTCTTGTCGCAGCCCGTGGTCAGAACCACGCCGTCCAACGGATAGCCGAACAGGATTTCCACCAGTCCGAGATAGGCGAGGTTGCGATCCAGCGCCGCGGTCGGACGCTTGCCGGTCTCCTGGATCGGATGCATCGGAAATTCCATGGCGATGCCGCCCGCGGCACGGATTCCTTCCCGGACCCGATGAGCCAGTTCAAGGTGATGGCGGTTGCATGGCGAAAGATCGTTGCCGGTCTGCGCGATGCCGATGATCGGCTTGCCGGATTGCAGTTCGTGCCGGGTCAGGCCGTAGTTGAGATAGCGCTCGAGGTAAAGCGCGGTCATCCCGGGGTTGTGCGGGTTGTTAAACCACTCGCTGGAACGGAGTTTGCGCCTGGTGGTCCCGGTAAGCGGCTGGTTCATGGTTTCTCCCGCAGCGCACACGCCTTATTTTTGTGCGTAATTTTCGTATTGGCACTGGATGTTTGCATGTCACCGCGCGGTTCGCAATGTTCGCGGCAGACGGGAACTCCTACGACTTTGATCCAACGACATCAGCCCAAAATTCTGCTAAGACCCCCTCCAATGAAAAAGGGCGGCTACGGAGCTAAGCCCGCTAGGCCGCGTGTTTTTGGGAGGAAATGTATGTCGTCAGTGCAGATTCGCGACGTGCGTAAATCGTTCGGCGGTTTTGAAGTCCTGCACGGCGTGTCGATCCCGATCGAGGACGGCGCCTTTGTCGTTCTGGTCGGTCCTTCCGGCTGTGGCAAATCGACGTTGTTGCGGATGCTCGCAGGACTCGAAAACATCACTTCCGGGACGATTTCTATCGGCGACCGCGTCGTCAACAATGTCCAGCCCAAAGAGCGCGACATTGCGATGGTGTTCCAGAACTATGCGCTCTATCCGCATATGACGGTCGCCGACAATATGGGATTTTCGCTGAAGCTGCGCGGCGCAAGCGCCAGAGAAATCAGCGAGGGGGTCAAGCGCGCCGCGGAAATTCTCGCTTTGACGCCGCTGCTCGATCGTTATCCCCGGCAATTGTCGGGCGGGCAGCGCCAGCGCGTCGCGATGGGGCGCGCCATCGTGCGCGACCCGCAGGTGTTCCTGTTCGACGAGCCGCTGTCCAACCTCGACGCCAAGCTGCGTGTTGCGATGCGCACCGAAATCAAAGAACTGCATCAGCGGCTGAAGACCACCACAGTCTACGTCACCCACGACCAGATCGAGGCTATGACCATGGCCGACAAGATCGTGGTGATGCATGACGGCATCGTGGAGCAGATCGGGACGCCGCTCGAGCTTTACGATCGGCCGGAGAACCAGTTCGTCGCCGGTTTCATCGGCTCGCCCGCGATGAATTTCCTTAAAGGCAAGGTGAAGTCGAATGGCAGCGCCGGCTTTGAGGGCCCGAACGGCGTCAAACTTCCGCTCGCGTCGGCGCCCACCAATTCGGAAGGGCGGCCCGCGGTGTACGGGATTCGGCCCGAGCACTTCACTATCGCGGAAGACGGCGCGGAAGCGGAGATCATCGTGGTCGAGCCGACCGGCTCGGAAACCCAGGTCTTTGCCAAGCTCGGCGGCGAACAAGTCGTCGCGGTGTTCCGCGAGCGTCATCAATTCAACCCGGGCGACAAGATCCGGCTGAAACCTGACCCGTCACTCGTGCATCTGTTCGACGAGGCAACGGGAAAGCGACTGAACGCCTGAGAAAGCAGAAATCAAAAAAGCACCAAAGGGAGGATCGACTATGCAAGACTTTACCCGCCGCACTCTTCTTCAGGGCGGCACCGCGCTGGCGACGGCCGGCGCGCTTACCGGGCCGGCATTGTTTGAGTTTGCCAAGGCCTGGGCGCAATCGGCGCCATGGAAAGCGGAGCAGGGCGCCAAGCTCACCGTGATGCGCTGGAAGCGCTTCGTGCCGGCAGAAGATGATGCGTTCAATGCGATGGTCGCGGCGTTCAAGGGCGCTACCGGCACCGAGATGAACGTGTTCAGCGAGTCCTTCGAGGACGTGCAGCCGAAGGCCTCCGTTGCCGCGAACACCGGCTCGGGTCTCGATCTCGCCTGGGGCCTGCATACGCTGCCGCAATTGTTCCCGACCAAAGTGCTGAAGATGAACGACGTCGCCGATTATCTCGGCAAGAAGTACGGCGGATGGACCGATGCTGCTGCAAAGACGTGCAAGCAGGGCAACGACTGGCTCGGTATCCCGGTCGCGACCATCGGTGGCTACTTGACCTATCGCAAGTCGGCCACGGACAAGGCGGGCTTCAGCGAATTCCCGAAGGACTTCCCGGGCTTCCTTGAGATGTGCAAGGCCCTCAAGAAGAACAACACACCGGCCGGCTTTGCGCTTGGGCATGCGACCGGTGACGCCAACGGTTGGCTACACTGGGTTTTGTGGGGCCACGGCGCCTATACCGTCGATAAGAATGACAAGGTTATTATCAACTCACCGGAGACGGTGAAGGCGCTGGAATATTGCAAGGCGCTGTCCGACACCTTCATTCCCGGCGTGGCCTCTTGGAACGACTCCTCCAACAACAAGGCGTTCCTCTCGGGCGAACTTTATTGCACCGCCAACGGCATCTCGATCTATGTTGCGGCAAAGGACGATCCGACCAAGAAGGATTTGGCGGAAGATACCTATCATGCGCTGTGGCCGGTCGGTCCGATCGGCAAGCCGACCGAACTGCAACTCGCGGTTCCGATCCTGGCGTTCAACTTCACCAAATACCCGAATGCGGCGAAGGCTTTCATCGCCTTCATGCTGGAGAAGGAAAACTTCGATAAGTGGCTGTCCGGCGCGCGGGGCTATCTGACCCACACGCTCAATGCCTATGACGCCTCACCTGTATGGACGGCGGATCCGAAGAACCAGGTGTTCAGCCAAGCCAGCAAGCGCGCGCTTCCGGCTTCCGGCATCGGCACGCCCGGCGAGAAGGCTGCAACCGCAATCGCCGACTTCCTGGTGGTCGACATGTTCGCCAACTACTGCACGGGCACGAAGGACGCCAAGAGCGCGATCTCCGACTGCGAGCGGCAGTTGAAGCGCATCTATCGCTGAGTACAATTGAGCGGGCTGCAATCAGCTTGCAGCCCGCTCCATTCGCCGACATTACGTGATAGTCTGCCCGTGCACCTATTAAAGACGGCATCGCTGAGCTTAAGGGATTTCGTCAATGGCTGACATCGCACTGCAACCCCGGACGGCCAAGCCGCAGATACGCGAGGCAACGACGTGGGACCAGCTCAGGACTAACCGAAACTGGCTCGGTTTCTGGTTCATGTTGCCGGCGATGGCGTTCCTGATATTTTTCCTGGCCTATCCGCTGGGCCTCGGAATCTGGATTTCGTTCACGGACGCGCGCATCGGGCGCCCGGGCGTGTTCGTCGGAACAGAAAACTACGAGTGGCTGTGGGGCGATTCGATCTTCTGGCTGTCGGTGTTCAATACGCTGCTCTACACGACGATCGCGAGCGCCATCAAATTCGCGGTCGGTCTCTATCTGGCGCTGCTGTTGAATGAGAACATGCCATTCAAGGCGATGCTGCGCGCACTGGTGCTGATCCCCTTCATCGTGCCGACCGTGCTGTCGGCGCTGGCGTTCTGGTGGATCTTCGATTCGCAATTCTCGATCATCTCATGGTCGCTCAAGCACCTCGGCCTGATCACGCAAAACATCAACTTCCTGGGCGATGTCACCTGGGCGCGAATCTGCGTGATCTTCGCCAATATCTGGCGCGGCGTGCCCTTTGTTGCGATCACGCTGCTCGCGGGCTTGCAGACCGTGCAGCCGTCGCTTTACGAGGCCGCGACGCTCGATGGCGCCAGCAAGTGGGAGATGTTCCGCTTTATTACCTACCCGCTGCTGACCCCGATCATTGCGGTCGTAATGACGTTCTCGGTGCTGTTCACCTTCACCGACTTCCAGCTGATCTGGGCGATGACGCGGGGCGGTCCGGTCAACGCAACCCACCTGATGGCGACATTGTCCTATCAGCGCGCCATCATCGCAGGACAACTCGGCGAGGGTGCTGCGATCTCAAGTGCGATGATCCCGTTCCTGCTGGCTGCGATCATGGTTTCCTGGTTCGGACTGCAGCGCCGCAAGTGGCAGCAGGGAGAATCCAATGACTGATCTTCCTACCTCGCGGATCGATCTCAAAGCCGTGCTGTCGGGCTCGTCACCGACGGCCGCGAAGGACGATCACAGCGAGGGCATGAGCTATCTGGAGTCGGTGCCGCGCCGCCTCGTCACGCTTTATCTGCCGCTGGCGATCATCGTGTTCATCCTGCTGTTTCCGTTTTACTGGATGGGCCTGACGGCGATCAAACCGGACGAGCAACTGCTCGATCTCGACAAGTTCAATCCATTCTGGACCTGGAATCCGACATTCAAGCACATCCACAAGCTGCTGTTCGAAAGCTACTATCCGTGGTGGCTGTGGAATACGATGTATGTGGCGGTCTGCGCCACTGTGCTGTCGATCATCGCCAGCGTGCTTGCCGCCTACGCTATCGTGAGGCTGCGCTATCGCGGGGCGCATTGGGTGGGCGGGTTGATCTTCCTTTCCTACCTGGTGCCACCGTCGATCCTGTTCATTCCGCTCGCCACTGTGGTGTTCCAGTACGGTCTGTTCGACTCGCCGCTCGCGCTGATCCTGACCTACCCGACCATTCTGATCCCGTTCTCGACCTGGCTCTTGATGGGCTATTTCAAGACCATCCCGTTCGAGCTGGAGGAATGCGCGCTGATCGACGGCGCGAGCCGCTGGCAGATCCTGATCAAGATCGTGCTGCCGCTGGCGATTCCCGGGTTGATCTCGGCGTTCATCTTCTGCTTCACGCTGTGCTGGAACGAATTCATCTACGCGCTCACTTTCCTGCAATCGACCCAGAACAAGACCGTGCCGGTCGCGATCGTCAACGAGTTCGTTGACGGTGACATCTATCGCTGGGGATCGCTGATGGCGGGCGCGCTGGCGGGCTCGCTGCCGCTGGTCATCCTCTATGCGTTCTTTGTCGAGCATTATGTGTCGGCGATGACGGGAGCGGTGAAAGAGTGAGCGCGCGAGCCCACGTCTGATTTTTTGTTTGACGCGTTTTCTCGACGCGAACCGGTTTCCACTTCGCTCGAAAACGCGATAGAACAAAAACAAAAAGGAGTTGGGTCTTGCACATTCTGGTTCTCGGCGCGGCCGGCATGGTCGGCCGCAAATTGACCGAGCGGCTGTTGCGCGACGGGCGTCTCGGCAAACGCGACATTACCCGCATGACGCTGCAGGACGTGGTTGCTCCGGCAAAACCTGCCAACGCAGGATTTCCGGTCGACACGGTGACGTGCGATTTCGCTGTGCCGGGCGCCGCCGAAAAGCTGGTCGCGGATCGGCCCGACGTGATTTTCCATCTGGCGGCGATCGTCTCCGGCGAGGCTGAACTCGATTTCGACAAGGGCTATCGCATCAACCTTGACGGCACGCGGATGCTGCTCGATGCCGCCCGGCTTGCCGGCGGCGGCTACAAACCCCGGGTGGTGTTCACTTCCTCGATCGCGGTGTTTGGCGCGCCGTTTCCCGAGGCCATCGGTGACGAATTCTTTCACACGCCGCTATTGAGTTACGGTACCCAGAAAGCCATTGGAGAACTCCTGCTCGCCGACTATTCGCACCGCGGTTTTATGGACGGCATTGGCATCCGGCTACCGACCATTTGCATCCGTCCCGGCCTTCCCAACAAGGCAGCTTCCGGATTCTTCTCCAACATTTTGCGCGAACCCCTCGCCGGCAAGGAAGCGGTGCTGCCTGTGTCCGAGGATGTCCGCCACTGGCATGCCTCGCCGCGCTCGGCGGTTGGTTTCCTGATCCACGCGGCGACCATGGATAGCGCGGCGGCTGGCGCGCGCCGCAACCTCACCATGCCCGGCCTTTCGGCCACCGTCGGCGAAGAGATCGCAGCCCTGAAGCGGGTGGCGGGGGATAAGGTGGCGGCCCGGATCAAGCGCGAGCCCGATCCCTTCATCATGAGCATTGTCGATGGCTGGCCGCGCAATTTCGACGCGAAGCGGGCGGTCAAGCTCGGCTTCACCACCGCCGAAAAGACCTTTGACGACATTATCCGGATTCACATCGAGGACGAACTTGGTGGTAAGTTCGTGGCCTGATCTGTTTGCCGAAATCAGGAAGGAACGACCATGACAACCAGCATCGTCGGATGGGCGCACACGCCGTTCGGCAAGTTCGATACCGAGACTGTCGAGAGCCTCGTGGTCCGCGTCGCGAACGACGCGCTCGCCGACGCCGGCATTTCCGCTGCCGACGTCGATGAGATCGTGCTCGGCCATTTCAACGCCGGTTTCTCGCCACAGGATTTCACAGCTTCCTTGGTGCTGCAGGCCGACCCGCACTTGCGGTTCAAGCCGGCGACGCGGGTCGAGAATGCCTGCGCGACCGGATCGGCGGCGGTGCATCAGGGCATCCGAGCCATTGCCGCGGGCGCGGCGAAGATCGTGCTGGTGGTCGGCGTCGAGCAGATGACGCGGACGCCCGCGCCCGAGATCGGCAGGAACTTGCTGCGCGCATCGTATCTGCCTGAGGACGGCGACACCCCCGGCGGTTTCGCCGGCGTGTTCGGCAAGATCGCGCAGGCCTATTTCCAGAAATATGGCGATCAATCCGATGCGCTGGCGATGATCGCCGCCAAGAACCATAAAAACGGCGTCGTCAATCCCTATGCACAGATGCGCAAGGATTTCGGTTACGAATTCTGCCGCTCCGAAAGCGAAAAGAATCCGTTTGTGGCCGGGCCGCTGAAGCGCACCGATTGCTCGCTGGTATCGGACGGCGCGGCGGCGCTGGTGCTGACCAACGCGGAAACCGCCAAAACGATGGGCAAGGCCGTCAATGTCAAGGCCACAGCGCATGCGCAGGATTTCCTGCCGATGTCGAAGCGCGACATTTTGCTGTTTGAAGGCTGCACCGTGGCGTGGCAACGCGCGCTGCAATCTGCCGGTGTGCAGCTTTCCGATCTTTCCTTTGTCGAAACTCATGACTGTTTCACCGTCGCCGAACTGATCGAATATGAAGCGATGGGACTGACGCCAAGAGGGCAGGGCGCCCGCGCGATCAAGGAAGGCTGGACCCATAAGGACGGCAAGCTGCCGATCAATCCGTCCGGTGGATTGAAGGCCAAGGGTCATCCGATCGGCGCCACCGGCGTCTCCATGCATGTGATGACCGCCATGCAATTGCTGGGTCAGGCGCCCGAAGGCATTCAGATCAAGGACCCAAAACTCGCGGGTATTTTCAACATGGGCGGCGCGGCGGTCGCGAACTACGTCTCGCTGCTGGAGCCCGCGAAGTAACCGGGCTTATACCGCCGAGGGCCTAAGCGATGAACGTTGCCGAATGGCTGGCGGCGACCGCTCGGTTGCGTCCTGAGGCGCCGGCGTTGCTCACGGGCTTCGACCTCGATGCGGACTATGCCACGTTTGCGCGGCGGGCCGCAGCGATCGGCGCAGAGCTGGCTCGTACGTACGACCTCCAGGCCGGCGACCGCGTTGGTCTGTTCGCGACCAATTGCACGCAATATCTCGAATGTCTCTACGGTATCTGGTGGATCGGTGCAGTCGCTATCCCGATCAACGCCAAACTGCATGGCCGCGAGGCCGCCTGGATTTGTAGCGATGCCGGCGCCAAGCTGACGTTCGTTTCGGACGACACGATCGAGGCCTTGGCCGAAGCCAAAAGCGAGCTGCCCGCGGCGATGAAAACGCTGTCGATGGACAGTGCCGAATATCTGACAATACGGGGCGGCGAGGGCACGCCAAGGCCATTGCCTCGAGAGGTAAATGATCTCGCCTGGCTGTTCTACACGTCAGGCACCACCGGCCGCCCGAAGGGCGTGATGCTGAGCCATGGCAATCTGGTGGCGATGTCGCTGTGCTATCTCGCCGACGTCGATCAGGCGACGCCGAACGATGCGTCGCTCTACGCCGCACCGATTTCACACGGCGCGGGTCTTTATAATTTCCCTCACGTCCGCATGGGCGGACGTCACGTCATCCCCGAATCCGGCGGGTTCGATCCAGATGAAGTGCTCAACCTTGGCAGGCAGCTTGGCAACGTCGTCATGTTCGCGGCGCCCACCATGGTGCGACGTCTGGTCGATGCCGCAAGGAAGCGCGGCGAGAACGGCGAGGGAATCCGCACCATCATCTATGGCGGCGGGCCGATGTACCTCGCCGATATCCGTGATGCGATCGCGACAATGGGCCAGCGCTTTGTGCAGATCTACGGCCAGGGTGAATCGCCGATGACGATTACTTCGCTGAGTCGCGAATTGCACAGTCGCACGGATCATCCGCGCTATCTCGAACGTCTTGCCTCGGTCGGCCTGGCGCAAGGCGTGATGTCGGTTCGCATCACCGACGCCGATGGAAATCCGCTGCCGGCAGGCGAAACCGGTGAGGTCGAGGCAAAGGGTACGGCTGTGATGCTTGGCTACTGGAACAACCCGAAAG
>DASXJV010000258.1:0-7639 GCA_036497205.1 Bradyrhizobium sp. | reverse complement strand
CGTTCGCGACGCGCAGGGCGCCGAGATCTACGCTTGGAACGCGGTACTGGAGCAGCCAGTACTGAAGCCGGGCGAAAGAGCCGTGTTCAAGTCGCGGCTGGCTTCGCCGCCCCCGGAAGGGCGCAATATCGATGTACGCTTCTTCAGCAAACGGGATATCGCCGGCGGCAATGTATGAACGGAATCACCTGGTCCCGCCGGCGAAAGATGGTGTTGCGATGCCGCGCGTGCTGATCGCCGACGATGAAGACTCCATGCGCGTGCTGGTGGCGCGCGCCATTGCCATGGACGGCCACGACACCGTAACCGCGGAAGACGGCGCCGAGGCGCTGGAAATCTTGATGCGCGAACGGGGCGGCTTCGATCTGCTGCTTACCGATATCCAGATGCCTGTGATGGACGGGATCGCACTGGCGCTGGCGGCGGCCCGCGATTTTCCTGATCTGACAATTTTATTGATGACCGGCTTTGCTGATCAGCGCGAACGCGCTCACGGCCTCAACGCCATCGCGCATGACGTCATCACCAAGCCGTTTTCGGTGGCCGATATCCGTGCTGCGGTAGCCGGCGCGCTGGCCGCGCGAAAAGCGGGTTAGAGCGTTTTCAAGCGAAGTGGAGACCGGTTCGCGTTAAGAAAACGCGTCAAATCAAGAATCTAGAGCCCCGTTTCGATTCAATCGAAACGGAAAAGGCTCGAGCGGAGATGCCGTCATCCTCTGCGAAGCGGAGCATCCAGTACACCGCAGCCTTTCGGCTAAATCACGGACGCTGTGGAATACTGGATCAACCGCTTTCGGGGTGACGAACATCAGCGAGCGGGGTACGCCGTCGTCGGCCAGGCCTCACACCCCCTCGAACTGCAGCCTCGCCAGACGTGCATACAGACCGTTGGCGGCGACCAGTGAGGCGTGGGTGCCCTGCTCGACGATGCGGCCGTGATCCATCACCATGATGCGGTCGCAGGACAATACGGTGGCGAGGCGATGGGCGATTACCAGCGTGGTGCGGTGACGCATCAATTCCTCCAGCGCGGTCTGCACCAGCGTCTCGGATTCCGCATCAAGCGATGACGTGGCCTCATCGAGCAGCAGCAACGGCGCGTCGCGCAGGATCGCGCGCGCGATCGCGACGCGCTGGCGCTGGCCGCCCGACAGCGTCACGCCGCGCTCGCCGAGCTGCGCCTCGAATCCGCCAGGCAGGCGGCGGATGAATTCGGTGGCGTGGGCAAGCTCCGCGGCGCGCTCGACTTCGGCATCATCAGCGTCGGGCCGGCCGAAGCGGATGTTTTCCCGCGCAGTCGCGGCGAATACCACCGAGTCCTGCGGCACCAGGGCGACGCGGGAGCGCACCTCGCGCGGATCGGCCGCTCTGATTGAGACACCGTCGAAGGAGATCACACCGGTCGCGGGATCGTAGAACCGCAGCAACAGGTGAAACAGCGTGCTCTTGCCCGCGCCCGATGGCCCGACGATCGCGACCTTCTCGCCGGCGCGTACCGCCAGCGAAACGCCATCGACCGCCGTCACGTCCGGCCGCGTCGGATAGGCAAAGCTGACGTTTTCGAAGCTGACGTCGCCGCGCGGCGGCACCGGCAAAGCGCGCGGCGATGCCGGTGCTGTTATCGCCGACTTGACGCGAAGAATTTCGAACAAGCGCTCGGATGCGCCTGAGGCGGCCGAGACCTCGCCCCAGACCTCGCTGAGCTGGCCGAGGCCCGCCGCGGCGAAAGCCGCATACAACACGAACTGGCCGAGCCGGCCCGGACTGATGGAGCCGGTCAGCACGTCATGCGATCCGACCCAGAGGATCGCCACGACACTGGTAAAGACGACGAAGATGATAATTGCGGTAAGAACGGCGCGGGCGCGGGTCGAACTGCGCGCCGCTTCATAGGCCTGTTCGACTTCGCCGCCGAAGCGCGCATTGGCCAGCCGCTCGCTGGTATAGGCCTGCACGGTGCGGATCGCGCCGACCAGTTCGGAAGCGTATGCAGTCGCATCCGCGAGCGTGTCCTGGGCGTTGCGCGATAGCCGCCGCACCCAGCGCCCGAACGCCACCAGCGGAATCACTATCACTGGTATAGCCAGCAGCACAAAGCCCGAAAGCCGCGGGCTGGTGATCACCATCATCGTTGTCGCGCCGAGGAACAGCATGAGGTTGCGCAGCGCGATCGATACCGACGCGCCGACCGCTGATTTGATCTGGGTGGTGTCGGCGGTGAGGCGCGAGATCAGTTCGCCGCTGCGCGCGGAATCGAAGAATGCCGGCGACAGCGAAATCAGGTGAGCGAACACGTCGCGCCGCAAGTCCGCTACGATGCGTTCGCCGATGGTCATCACCAGATAGAACCGCGCCGCGCTGGCGCCGGCGAGCACTGCGACCACCGCGATCATCACGCTGAAGTAGCTGTTGATCATGGCGATGCCTTCGGGTGTGAACCCGAAGTCGATCATTCGCCGCACGGCGACCGGCACCAGCAGGGTCGTAATGGCGGCGATCGTCAGCGCGATCAGTGCGAGTGATGCGCGTCCACGATAGCGTGCCACATAAGGCGCCAGCGCCAATAGCGGACGGAGCCGCGCGCTGCCTTTGGCCGGCGACTGCGTCAGTTGCGCCTCGATGGAGGATGCCTCAACCGGCTCCACATCGCGCCGCGGCGGCGTTTCGCCACGCCGGTCTTCTAGCCGTTCCACTACGCTCATGAGATCTGGACCAATCGCTATCTGTCCTCCCAGATAGGCCCCACCGCCACCAGAGGCAAATCCTTGGAAGATAACAGTCCGGGAGGATACTTGGCTTGTTTTGGGGGGCTTGCTGCGTTATAGAGCGCCCCAAATCCGTCCCCACAGCCATCTTAAAGACAGGCGCCGGCGCGCCGAAGGATCTGCCATGAAAGCCGAAATTCACCCGGAATATCATATGATTACGGTCGTGATGACCGATGGCACCGAGTATCAGACGCGCTCCACCTGGGGCAAGGAAGGCGACAAGCTGAACCTCGATATCGACTCCAAGTCACACCCGGCCTGGATCGGCGGCGCCCAGCAGCTGCTCGATCGTGGCGGCCGTGTGTCGCGGTTCCAGAAGAAGTTTTCGGGCTTCCTCAAGAAGGATTGAAGCCTCTCGACCTTCTCATTCGAGGCCAGATGTCGAAACGCCCCTGCTCGCGCCGGGGCGTTTTTATTTGGCGCTGTGACCTCCGTCGTTGCGACGATTGTGGAAACAGATAAAACTTACTGCTCGAAGGCCGCCTTCAGGCGGTTGAGCTGCGGCACCAGCGGATTGCCGATCGCCGCGCGTTCGGCTGCCGGCGCGTGGATGGAGTTATCGAGGCGGCGGACTTTCGCCTGCAGGGCCATCGAGCGAACGATCAGGTCCTGCAATTGCTGCGGCAGTTTTTCGATCACGTCGTCCGGGCCGGGATCGGCGGCGCTGAGCTTGACCTTGGTCTTTTCGCGATTAGCCTGGATCAGCGTCATCTCGCCTTCCTTCACCGCGCGGTGCAGCAGCAGCCAAGACGCCAACTGCATCAGACGCGTGGTCAGCCGCATACTTTCGGTCGCGTAAGTGAGGCTGACGGAGCGGTCGAGCGCCTTGGCCTCGGTGCGGCCGACTCCGTCGAGATAGGCCGCGGTCTCCTCGACCAGATCCATGCCTTCCCGGAACAAGGTGCCAAACGCCGCGGAATTGGTCAGCCGTTCGCTGAATTGCACGAGAGCGGTTTCGCTTTGCGAACGGTCCGACATGGTTAACGCCTCACGCCACTGTTTACGCTGCCAGCGCTGCAAGCCCGCCGGCTTATGATGAACAAATCATTGCGCGCCGGCGGCCGGGAGTCCAGCCGCAAGAATTTTTATGGTTTCCAGCTGGTGCGGTGATGGAACCGAAAGACGCCAAAAAAAAGAGCCGCCGTTTCCGGCGGCTTTAAAGTTGATAACAGGGAGGCGTCAAACAGAGTGGACAGGAGCCACTCGATGTCCAAACAAGGACAAATCCAGTCATAGATGAGAAAGCTTAATCAATCGTAAACGAGCGATTTTTTTCACTCTTCGTTTGCCATGTCGGCCATTGGCCGAGTGCCGGATTCGTGCCCCGGACCCGCCGCCGCGCTGAGCCCCCTCACTCACGATTTGAAGAAGCGGTCGGCGGCGTCTTTGGAAGCGCGCTTTTTGGTCATGGCTACTTGCAGCCGTTCGATTTCTGAAGTCATCAGCGCGATGCGCTCGGTAAGTTCCTCGACCGACAGCAACGAGAGGTCCTGCCCGATCTCGTGGGTGGCCTTCTTCCTCGGCTTGTCATCGTCCTCAATGGCCATGTGTCCTCCTCCGGTCAGTGAAACGGTTGCCAGTCGGAGCGCGGCTGGCTAATCAGATGCCTCGTCAAAATTCTTAGCGTTTCGCAAGGACAAATCATGGAAAAGCTGCCCGCGCAAATGACCGTTATCGGCATCAGCAGGCCCGGCGGTCCAGAGGTGCTCTTGCCCGAAACCCGCGCGGTGCCGAGGCCCGGCTCGGGCGAAATCCTGATCAAGGTCGCAGCCGCCGGGGTCAACCGTCCCGACGTCGCGCAACGATCCGGTTCCTATCCGCCGCCTCCCGGCGCCAGCGATTTGCCAGGGCTTGAAGTGGCGGGCGAAGTCGTCGCCATCGGCCCCGGCGCGGCTAAACACAAGCTTGGTGACAAGGTGATGTCGCTGGTGGCCGGAGGCGGCTACGCCCAATATAGCATCGCGCAGGATGCCCAGGCCATGGCGGTGCCACCGGCGTTATCGATGCTGGAGGCCGGCGCCGTCCCGGAAACGCTGATGACGGTGTGGCACAATGTGTTCGAGCGCGGCGCGCTGAAGGCCGGCGAGACGCTGCTGATTCACGGCGGCTCGTCCGGCATCGGCACGATGGCCATACAACTCGCCAAGGCCTTTGGCTCCAAAGTGCTCGTCACCGTCGGATCAAAGGACAAGGCCGACGCCTGTCTCAAGCTCGGCGCCGACCGCGCGATCAACTACAAGACCGAAGATTTCGTCGCTGAGGTGAAGACGGCGACCGATGGTACGGGCGCCAACGTCATTCTCGATATGGTCGGTGGCGATTACATCGAGCGCAATTACGACGCGGCAGCGATCGAGGGGCGCGTGGTCCAGATCGCGTTTCTCGGCGGACCCAAGGCAACTGTTAATTTCGCCAAGCTGATGGTGAAAAGGCTGCACCACACCGGTTCGACGCTGCGCCCCCGCAGCAATACGGATAAGGCGGCGATGGTCGCGGCTATCGAGGCCAAGGTGATGCCGCTGCTGCGCGAGGGGCGCGTCAAACCCCTGATCGACAGCACCTTCCCGCTGGAAAAGGCTGCCGATGCGCATCGGCGCATGGAGACCAGCGAACATATTGGCAAAATTGTGTTGGCCGTTTAAGGTTCACGAACGAAGCGCGGGGGGAAACCCTTTGATTTCCTTCGCTTTCGTGTCATTTATCGCTCGCCGGGGGCTCGCTTCGCCCGGAAACATCGTTGATCGCGGAGAACTGAAATTGCGTCTGATCAGGTGCCTCGCGCCGCTCGCGCTGGGCCTCATGATTGTTGCCGCCGCGCCCCCGGCGCGCGCTATCGACGCCGTCAGCGTCCGCAGTGACGCGCCCGCGATCGACCTCACCGCCGTGCTTGATCATCAGCGCAGCGACACTGATCGCATTCAGGTCTCCACTGCGCCGGGCACCGACGGCATCGTTCGCCGCATTGAAGTCCGCGCCCGCGAAGGCGGACAGAACTGGGTGGTGTTCGCGCTCGCCAACAACACCGACGACCAGCTCGACCGTCTGATTGTTGCCCCTCATTATCGAATCGTGTCGTCGGGGCTATTGTGGCCCGATCTTGGATTGTCGCGCATCGCGACCATCACGCCGTCGACCGGCGACCGTCCCGAGCGCCAGGAGAGCGCGACCGCGGATATTTTCCGGATCACGCTCGATCCCGGCGCCGTCATCACCTTTGTCGCCGAATTGCGAACCAACAAGTTGCCGCAGCTCTATCTGTGGGAGCCCGATGCCTACAAGGACAAGGTCAACTCGTTCACGCTGTACCAGGGCATCGTGATCGGCATTTCCGGATTGCTGGCGCTGGTGCTGACCATCCTGTTCGTGGTCAAGGGCAGCATTATGTTTCCGGCCGCCGCCGCGCTGGCGTGGGCGGTGCTGGTCTATATCGGCGTCGATTTCGGCTTCTGGGGCAAAGTGCTCGACATGTCGAACAATGCCGAGCGGGTGTGGCGCGCGGCGGGCGAAGCGATCCTGGCCGCGACGCTACTGGTGTTTTTGTTTGCCTATCTCAATCTCAGCCGCTGGCATGTGCGTTATTCCCATATCACCGTGGGCTGGCTGACCTTTCTCGGCTCGCTGGTCGCGCTGGCGTTGTTCGATCCCGCGGTCGCCTCGGGCATCGCGCGGATCTCGCTGGTGCTGATCGCGTTCGCGGGCTTCGCGCTGATCGTCTATCTCTCGACCCACGGCTTCGACCGCGCGGTGCTGCTGATCCCGACCTGGTTCCTGCTGGTGGTCTGGGTGGTCGCCGCCGGCATGACGGTCGCCGGCAGCGTCACCAACGACATCGTCGGCCCCGCGCTGCTCGGCGGCTTGGTGCTGATCGTGATGCTGATTGGATTTACGGTGATGCAGCACGCGTTCGCGGGCGGCGGCGCGACCACCGGCGTCGTCTCCGACATCGAGCGCCGGGCGCTGGCGCTGACCGGCTCGGGCGACCTGATCTGGGACTGGGACGTTTCGGCCGACAAGGTGTTCACCAGCCCCGAGACCGAAAGCCTACTCGGCTTGAAGCGCGGCACGCTGGAAGGCCCTGCCGCGAAATGGCTCGAGGTGCTGCATCCGCTCGATCAGGATCGTTTCCGCGCAGCGCTGGACAGCGTGCTCGACCAGCGCCGCGGCCGGCTGGTGCAGGATTTTCGGCTGCGCACGCCTGACGGCCACTTCATGTGGTTCGCGCTGAAAGCGCGCCCGGTGGTCGGCTCCGACGGCGAAGTGTCGCGCGTGGTGGGCACGCTGACCGACGTCACCGAAATCAAGAACGCCGAGGAGCGCCTGCTGCACGACAGCGTGCATGACAATCTCACCGGTCTGCCCAACCGTAAATTGTTCATCGACCGGTTAGGCGCGGTCGCGAATTTTGCAAAAACCATGCCGAACCTTCGGCCGACGCTGATGGTGATCGATCTCGACCGCTTCAAGCAGGTCAACGATTCCGTCGGCATCGCGGTTGGCGATTCGATCCTGCTGACGCTGGCGCGGCGGCTGACGCGGATTCTGAAGCCGCAGGACACCCTGGCGCGGCTCGCCGGCGACCAGTTCGGCCTGATCCTGATGTCGGAACAGGAGCCGTCGCGGATCACCGCCTTCGCCGAAACCATTCGCAAGACCATCCGCGCGCCGATCGCCTTCAACGAGCGCGAGATTTTCCTTACCGCCTCGATTGGGCTGGCGCTCAGCGATCCGCAGACGCAATTGTCCGAAGAGATCATCAAGGACGCCGAGCTCGCGATGTATCATTCCAAGCGGATCGGTGGCGACCGCATCGACGTCTACAAGCCGGCGATGCGCGCGCGCAAGACCGACCGGCTGACGCTGGAATCCGAATT
>DASXJV010000257.1:0-1823 GCA_036497205.1 Bradyrhizobium sp. | reverse complement strand
TTCCCGCTTCGGCAAAAGTGCTCCGGCGCATTGCTCGTCGCTCGGCAAGGCGATTTTGGCCTACCTGCCCGAACCGGATGTCCGCGCTTTGTTGGATCGGATGCCGCTTGTCGCGCACACCCCGACCACGATTACGAGTCGCGCCGCCCTCCTGAAGGAACTCGCCGATACACGCGCGCGTGGCTACGCCATCGACCGCGCCGAACATGCGCCCGGCTCGAATTGCGTCGCGGCGCCGATCTTCGATGCGTACAACCGACCGATCGGCGCCATCGGCGTGAGCGGCCGCGAACTCGAGCCGCTGATCAAGCACCACCGCTTGGTGCGCCAGACGGCTGAAGTCATTTCCCACCACCTGCTGTGATCGAACAATCGTCAAAGAAAGCGAAAGCCGAAACATCATGGAAAAGCTGATCATTACCGTCGCCTGCGATTCGAGAACGTCCTATCCGATCAATCATTACTGCCCCCCGCAGGAAGACATCGAAGGGGTCGCCCAGCAGTATTTGGACGGCATCAGCGCAGGCGCCGCTATTGCGCACATCCACGGAATTCGCACCCTTGAAGAGACCATGCAGCCCGACGGCAGACAAGTGTCGCGCATGAACCAGGAGGGCTGGAAGCGGCTGAACGACGCGATCCTGTCCAAGAGCAGCCCGGTCATGCAATTCGGCGTTGCCAGCGCGCGCATCGAAGAGAAGGTCAAACTCATGGGGCTTGGCCCGGACATGATGGCGGTTGCCTTCAACGCGCACGACGAATACTTCAATCCCGACCCGCAATTTCCGCCCAAGCGCATGATGGCGATCCATCCGGTGGAGGAATTGCTCAACTACGCGAAAGCTGCCGAAGAGCACAAGGTGAAGCTCGAAGTCGAGTGCTTCCACACCGGCGCTTTCTGGAATCTCGAATTCGTGCGCAAGCAGGGCTACCTGAAAGACGCCTACACCACGCTGTTCCTCGGCTGGCCCGGCGGCACCTGGACGCCGGCGACCGAGAAGGCGCTCATCTACATGGTCGATCACCTGCCAAAGAACTGCATTTGGAATGTGAGCGTCATGAACCCGCTGAAGCAGTGGGACCTGCTCTCGCTCGCCGTCTCGCTCGGCGGCCACGTCCGCGTCGGCTACGAGGACAATCCGTACATCGCGCCGGGCGAACTCGCCAAGAACAACGCTGTTTTGGTGGAGCGGATGGTGAAGATCGCTCAGGGCCTGGGCCGCGATGTTGCAACCCCGAAGGAAGCGCGCCAGATCCTCGGCCTCGCCCGACAATAAAAACGAACGAGCCGGCCGAATAATCGGCTCAGGCCGCAAACAAGGTTGCCGTCCCGAAGACCGGGACGCGCAACCGGAGCTCAAGGGAGGATGCCATGCAAACGAACAGAATATGTAATCCACCCGCGCGCCGCGCCCTGATTGGTGCGCTGTTGGGTCTCGCCGCGACCGGACTTGTTGCTCTTGCTCTACTGCCGGGTGGAGCGTTAGCCGCTTTTCCGGATCGTCCGATCAGGATTATCGTGCCGTTTGCGCCCGGTGGCGCCAGCGACCTGATCGCGCGAGTCATTGCCGGTCCACTACAGCAGGAGCTTGGGCAGCCGGTCATCGTCGAAAATCACGCCGGTGCGAACGGCAATATCGGCTTCGGTCTCGCCGCCAAGGCCGAACCCGATGGCTACACGGTGTTGGTGGCGTCGAGCGTCATCTTTGTAAATCTGCCGCTGCAGCGACCTAACAGCTTCGATCCGGCAAACGATTTCACTCCGATCGCCGATCTCGGCGGATCGCCCGACGCGATCGTGACGCGGGTGGAAAGCGATATCA